>NZ_JAEIMH010000013.1:0-73065 GCF_016464295.1 Streptomyces sp. N35
GGGGGCGTCAGCCCCCGGAACACCCCACCGCCGCGGAGCGGCGGAGCAGCTCAGCCGGCACGGCTACAGCACCCTCTCCGCGAGGAACTCCTCGGCGTGAATGCGGGAGCCGAAGTCGTACGGGTCGTCGTCGTACGGGTCGTTGTTGTTGACGACGAAGATGATCAGGAAGAGCACCGCGACCGCCGTACCCACGCAGCCGCAGATGAGCCCGGCCAGCGCCTGACCGCCGTTGTTCGCCTCGCCCTTGCGGGCCTTTCCGCGGCCGATCGCGCCGAAGATGATCGCGAGGATGCCGACGATGATCGCGACGGGCCACAGACAGAAGAGGACGGTGGCGATGATCCCGAGTACCAGGGACGCGGTGCCCATGCCATTACTCGCGGGCAGCGGCATATGGGGCCAGCCGTAGCCGGGTTGGCCTCCATAGGGGCCCGGCCCGTAGTACGGCGCGCCCTGCTGGGGTCCGTAACCGGGGTAGCCGTAGCCCGGGCCGGGGCCCTCGGGCCCGATGGGCGGGGGCGGGACGGCGCCTTCCGGGCCGCCCGCTGTGTACGGGGAGCCGGGGGTCGGTCCGCCCGGGTTCTGCCAGGGGTTGGCGGGGGCGCCGTAGGCCGGGGCCTGAGGTGCGCCGGGTCCGGGCACGCCCGGACCGGCCGCCGGGCGGTCGAGGCCGTACGGGGTCGTGCTGCCCGGGCCGTCCTCGGCCGGGGGTGCCCAGATGTCGCGCTCGGGGAGGGCGTCCCGGGGAGCGGCCGATGCGGGCGGTGCGGTGTGCGGAGCAGGCGGCTCGGTGTGAGCGGCGGGCGGTGCGGTGTGGGGCGCGGGCTTGCTCAGGGAGACCTCGGGGCGCGCCGGGGCGGGGAGTTCGGCGCTCGCGTCCAGGAGCGTCCCGCCGTCCTGCGGGCCGGGCGGGGTGGCGCCGATGGTCTCGGTCTCGGGGGCGGTGGAGGCGACAGCCCCGGCGGCCGCGGCAGCCTCCGCTCCACTGCCGGAGACACCGACGGTCTCCGCCTCGGAGGACGTCTCCACCTCGGACCCCGACAGCGTCCGAGCCCCCGGCTCCGGCTGCCTGGCACCGGAGTCGGAGTCGGAGTCACCCGTGTCCGGAACCGTCCGCTCCGCAGGGGGCGCCCACGGGTCCTGCCGCTCCCGCTCGCCGGGCGTCTGGTCTGCTTGCTCGGACATCGCCGTTCCCTTCACATCCGCACGTCACGCCATGCTACGGCGCCCACTCCTGGCGGTTTCCGCCCGCCCGATTCCGGGTGCACGGACCTTGCCCGTACGCCCACACCTACGATGATCCCGACGAGAATTCCCCAGAACCCTGCGGACCGCGTCGCCACAACACCGCAACCCCATCGCATCGCACCGCATCCGGAGGACGCCGTGACCGTGACGGATCTGACCCCCTTCATCGCCGGGCTGCCCAAGGCCGAACTGCATGTGCACCATGTCGGCTCGGCCTCGCCCCGCATCGTCGCGGACCTTGCCGCCCGCCACCCGGACTCGAAGGTGCCCACCGACCCCGAGGCACTCGCGGACTTCTTCACGTTCACGGACTTCGCCCACTTCATCGAGGTCTACCTCGCCGTCGTGGACCTGGTGCGCACCCCCGAGGACGTACGGCTGCTCACCTTCGAGGTGGCCCGTGACATGGCCCGCCAGAACATCCGCTACGCGGAGCTCACGGTCACCCCGTACAGCTCGGTACGCCGGGGCATCGACGAGCGCGCCTTCATGGAGGCGATCGAGGACGCGCGCAAGGCGGCAGAGTCCGAGTTCGGCACGATCCTGCGCTGGTGCTTCGACATCCCGGGCGAGGCCGGTCTGGAGTCCGCCGAAGTGACCGCCCGCCTCGCGACGGACGATGCGCTGCGCCCCGAGGGCCTGGTCTCGTTCGGTCTCGGGGGTCCCGAAATCGGCGTACCGCGCCCGCAGTTCAAGCCGTACTTCGACCGTGCGCTCGCCGCCGGTCTGCACTCGGTCCCGCACGCGGGCGAGACCACGGGCCCGGGCACCATCTGGGACGCCCTCAACGAGCTCGGCGCCGAACGCATCGGCCACGGCACCAGCTCCACCCAGGACCAGGACCTCCTCAAGCACCTGGCCGAGCACCGCATCCCGCTCGAGGTCTGCCCGACGTCCAACATCGCCACGCGTGCGGTGACCACGCTCGACGAGCACCCCATCAAGGAGATGGCCGAGGCGGGCGTGCTGGTCACCATCAACTCCGACGACCCGCCGATGTTCGGCACGGACCTCAACTCCGAGTACGCGGTGGCGGCCCGGCTGCTCGGCCTCGACGAACGGGGCATCGCGGAGCTGGCCAAGAACGCGGTGGAGGCCTCGTTCCTCGACCCGGAGGGCAAGCACCGCATCGCCACGGAGATCGACACCTACACGGAGCGGTGGCTCGCCCCCTGATCCGCCGAACTCTGGTGCAGGGGCGGGTGGTTGAGAGAGGCTCTCCCCATGCGGGGACGGGGAATCGGCCATCGACTGTTCTGCCTGCTCGTCCTGACCGGACTGGCGTTGCTCGCCGCTTGCGGCTCCGCACCGGAAGCGCAGCCCGGCCCCACCGTGTCGAAACCCGTGTCGAAGTCACCCGGCTGCGCCGACCAGCCGGAGCTCACCGGAGACGGCCATCTCGGCTGGACCGGCCGAACGGGCCGGTTCCAGCTGACGATGCGTGGGAGCGACTGCCCGGAGGACGGTGCGGCAGAGCTCTTCCTCTCCTTCGTGTACGGCGTCACTCCTGATACCGCGAAGGTGGAGTTCCGCGTCGGGAAGGGTTCCGACTGGGAGTCTCTGCCGGTGCACCTCGAGGACCCGGGCGAGTCCGACCGCGCGAGGAGCTCCAAGATCCCGATCACGTTCGCGCCGGGCGAGACCAGGGCCTACGACTTCCGTATCACCCTGAACGAACCGCCGGAAGATGTCCGTGCCCTGGGCATCGGCGCCACGCTGGCCGCGAAGTCCGGTGCCGGGCAGGCGGGGGATTCGACCATCGCGCTCGAGTACCGGACCGGGCAGAGCGTCGAGGTGACCGCGCCGGCGTCCATCACACCAGGAGCCGGCTGGATCGAATTCCAGGTCGAGGTCAGCAACGCGGAGGCGGAACGGCGAGTCCGGCTCGACTTCGAAGACAGCGCAATAGGCCAGGCCTACGGGGCCAGGCACGAGGGCACCTCGGCAGTGGAGTTCGAACAGTTCCGCTCCGGACGGTGGGAGGCAATGCCCGGGAACCCTCCTGCCTCAGCCGACTTTTCGCTGCCCAAGGGGGCAGACGTACAGCTCCGGTTTCGGATGCAGAGCCGCAGGAGCGGCAGCAACGACTCACACTTCGGGGTGGCGGCGGCACTGAGGCCGGCCGGAGAGACTCCCTCGGCGGCAACCACGCTCGCCTTCGACGGCAAGGCCATCGAGCGGATCGAGCCGACGCTGAGCGTGACGCCGTCGAAGCCGTTCCGTATGAAGTCCGGCGCCTGGGGCGAGCTCCGCTTCACGGTCGAGAACCGGACCGGCGTGCCGTATCCGCCGATGCATGTGGAGTTCTCGATGCTTCCGGACCCCCCGCTCGGACGGATGGAGTACCGGGCGGAGGACTCCGACGAGTGGATCGAACTGCCCACCACCGAGTACTGGGCGGAACGTGCCGCGCACCCCTAGGGCTCACCCCTGAGAACTCCGGTACGCCCGCCACCTCCCACCTCAGGGTCCCCCCAGGGACCGCACCCTCCGCAGCGATGATCCGCCGCGGTCGCATGATCAGCAGGATGAGAGCCGTCACCAAGTGGTGCACCGACTCGGGTGCGCCAACGGCCTCTTGGAGCTACCAGCATGCGTGCTTCCCTGCGTACGACCGTCGCCGCCGCCCTCGTCCTCGGCCTCGCCGCCGGTGGCGCCCTCGCCTCTCCGGCCTTCGCCGACGGCCGGCCCGCGGCCGACACCGCCGCCGCCACCCCCACCGCCACGCAGTCCAGCGGTCCGGATGTCGAGGCGCTGGAGACCGCGCTGCGGGGCCTGCCCGACCAGCAGGCCACGGCGGCGCTGATACGGGTCGGCGGCAACGGCACCTGGCACGGCGTCGCGGGCGTGAGCAATCTGAAGACCGGCGCACCGGCCAGAGACAACGTCCGCTTCCGCGCCGGCTCGACCACGAAGATCGTGACCGCGGCGCTGACCCTGCGGCTGGTCGCCGACGGCAGCCTCGACCTGGACGGCACGGTGCAGGAATACCTGCCGGGCCTGCTGCCCGCGGACACCTTCGAGCCCATCACCGTACGGCAGTTGCTCAACTACACCAGCGGTCTGAAGCCGGGCGCCGCCCTCGGCGAGACGGACGAGGAGCTGTACGCGAACCGCTTCGAGACGCTGACGCCCCAGGAGGTCGTCGCGGCTTCCGTGGCGGCGGGCCCGCTGCACAAGCCGGGTGCGTACCAGCGGTACTCCAACATCCACTACACGGTGCTCGGCCTGATCATCGAGAAGGTCACCGGCGACACGTTCGCCCAGCAGGCGGCCCAGCGGATCTTCCGCCCGCTCGGCATGCGCGACTCGTACTTCCCGGGCTCCGACCCCAGGATCCGCGGCCCGCACCACCGCGGATACCAGGAGCTGAACGGCGAACTCGTCGACGTCACCGAGTGGAACGTCACCGACCGCTTCGCCGCCGGCGACATGATCTCCTCGGCCAGGGACCTGGAGCGGTTCATGGTGGCCCTGTTCCGCGGCCGGGTCGTGCCGGAGCCGCAGCTGACGGAGATGTTCACGCGGCCGACGGTGAACGACATCGAGACGGGCGAACCGGCGACCATGGCGGCCGGGCTGGAGCGGTACAAGATCAACGGCAAGGTGGTCTGGGGCAAGACCGGCGCGCGCCCTGGCTTCCACACGGTCATCGCCGCGACCCCGGACCTCTCCCGCACGGTCGTCTACTCGGTCAACGCCACCGACGCCCACCAGGACGGCGGCCCCCTGGCGATGCGCTTCGCCTTCCCGGCGTTCAACCGGTGACGGAGCCGTTCCCGGCCGCGCTCATGTCGGCCAGCTGCTCGAACACGAACTCGTGCTTCAGGAACGAGACATCGTATTCACCGCCCGGATACGGCGGGATCAGCTGGGCGGCCTGGATCAGGCGCCAGCCGTCGAGGAGCGCCGCCACCCCCGTTTCGTACGGCGGTTCGTCGCTGTCGCCCGTGGTCGGGGAGGTGCGGCCGGTCCCGTCGTACCGTGACCAGCCCACGACCGGGGAGTCGAGGGCCGAGTTGGAGAGGTAGAGGACCAGCACCCGCTGCCGCAGCACGGGAACGGGGGGCGTCGTATCGAGGGTCATGCGGCGTCCTCCTCGGAGCGGGCGGGGGCGGGGGCCGGGGCCGGGGCAGCGGCCGGGTTCTCCGCAGCAGGCCTCCCCGCAGCGGGCCGGTTGGTCACACGCGTGACCCAAGGGTCGACGAGGTCGAAGGCGGCGTCCCCGGTCAACTCGCGCCACAGCAGCACCCGGTTGTACCGCTCCAGGCGGCCCGCCGCCTGCTCGTACCAGGGGAAGTGGGCGTCGAGTTCGGTCCGCACCTGCGGGTCGTGCAGGTCCGCGGTGTCCCACAGGAGCCGCTGCCGTACCCGGGGAGCGAAGCGGATCTTGAACATGTAGCGGACGGTGTCGCTGTCGTTGCGCCGGCCCCCGTGCCACAGCCCGTGGTGCAGGAACACCACCGTGCCCGCCGGGCAGACGAGGCGGTCCTGGCCGCGCAGGTTCTGATAGCGGCCGGTGTCGGTCTCGTTGGTCCGCCGCAGATGGCTGCCCGGCACGCTGAGGGTGCCGCCCATCTCCAGGGTCACTTCCTGCGGGTAGTACATGAGCTGGACGTCGAAGGCGTCCGGCCGCACGTCGATGACGGCGTCCGCGTGCAGCGGCTGGGCCTCGCCTCCGTGCGCCTCGCGGATGTGCACGGCGTGGTGGTCGATGACCGGCTCCCCGCCCACCAGGCTGTGCAACGCCCCTGCGACCTGCGGCAGTCCGAGCAGCCGCCGAGCGAACGACCCTGGTGCGTACGCCTGGGAGACCGGCGTTCCGTACGGCACGGGCGCCATGCCCCGCGCGAGCACACGCAGCGCCTCGGCGTTCATCTCCTCCGGTACCACCGCGTCGAGCCGCAGCGACCCGCGCGCCACGAACCGCGCCATCTGCACCGAACCGAGCAGTGTCCCGCGCGGTTTCTTCGTCACCTCGGTTTCCGTCATGACCCACACGCTAGGAGCGGTCGTACGGGGAGTGGGTGGGTCGCGTTCACCATCCGGTGGTCGATTCTCACCCTCGCGCTACGCGCCCCTGATGGTCCGCGGCGAAGCCCCGAGCTCGCGGCGGCAGGCCTTGTTGAACGCCTGGAGGTCCGGGATGCCGACCGTGGCGGCGATCGCGGGGATGGACAGGGTGCTGGCCCGCAGCAGATGCCGGGCCCGCTCCATCCGCCGGGCCCGGACATAGGCGACCACCGTCTGCCCGGTGGCCGTACGGAACAGGCGAGTCAGATGGTTGTGGGAGACGCCGGCCTCCTTCGCGATCTCGGACACGGCCAGCGGCTGCGCGAGCCGCTGCTCGATCAGCGCCACCGCGGCGGCCACCGCGGGATGCGGGACCCGGGCCCCGCGGCCCTGCGGCGGGGCGAGCCCGGCCACCCGCCACAGCGCGGCCCACCCCTCGGCCACCGCCCCACCCCGCGTCTGCGGCCACCCGGCCAGCGCCTGCCGCACCTGCCCGTCGAGCACGGCGGCCTGGGCGCCCGCATGCTGCACGGCCAGCACGTCCCGCGGGTCACCGCCCGCGCCGAGACGCAGATGGACGTAGAGGTGTTCGGAGCGGCCGCGGTAGCGGTAGCGGACCGGCGTGCCGGGCGGCACGAGGCTGACGGAGCCGGGGCGCAGGACGTGCCCGGTGCCGCCCACGGTCAAGTCGGCGGTGTAGTCGTAGAGATGGAACTGCCACAGATCGGGCAGCAGGAAATCGTCCACCTGCCCGTCCGTACCGTGCACTCCGACCCCGATCGCCACCGGCTCGGGCGGCTCGTCGAGCCGGACAGCAACCGTCTGGACCACGCCCCGCTCCTCTCGCTCAGCCCGCCACAGCCGCCGCGGGGCGGTAGGCCCCGGTCAGCGTCTCGAGCCGCTTGATCCGCCGCCACACCACGTACAACGGAATCACCCCGAACACCCCGAAGGCCATATCGATCACCGACCACCAGAAGGGAATCCCCCGGATCGGCCCGCAGATCAGCGCCAGCGGAATGATCCCGGCGCAGGCGATCATCCCGAACTCGATCACCCAGATGTTGCGCACGGGATCGCGGTACGGCCCGTAGAACGCCACGGCGATGACGAGGTGGGCGAAGGCCAGCCAGTCGGTGCCGTAGAGCAGGAAGGGGTAGTCCGCGTCGGCCGTGTCCAGGCCCTGCCTGACCCGCTCTGTCCACTCCATGAGGGCGGGCAGGTGGTCGCCGACGGACAGCCACCTCAACAGGTCCTCGGCCCAGCGCAGTTCATGCACCAGCGGGAAGGCCGTGGCCCCGCTCAGCACCAGACACACGACGAAGAAGACCAGCCACGCACGGATGCCCTTCAGGAGGGCGGCTCGCTCGCTCATGGCAGGAGCGTACGCCCTCGTTGAACACGTTCAAAAATGGGGTCCCGACTTCTCGGCCCGCGGGTGGACTCAGTTGTAAAAGGGCGAGCCTGTCGAACCGCACCGGGCGCGACGCCCGCGCTTAGGGTGCGCCCATGGCCGAAGGCAGCACACCGCGAGCGGAGACGTATGAGCATGCCGATGCGCTGCGTGAACGGCTCAAGGAACGTATCTACGCTTCGATTTCCCTGCTCGCCGTACTGGTCGCCCTCGCACAGGGCGGCCATGCCACGCACTGGGCGGTGGTGGCGTCCGTCGGCGTCACCGCCGTGAGCCTGTGGCTGGCCACGCTGATCGCGGATCTGCAGTCCCTCCCGGTGGCCCACGGCAGGCTCCCCGAACTCGCCGAGATCCGGCACATGTTGTTCACCAGCAGCCCGCTCCTCACCACCGCCGTCGGCCCGCTCCTGATGACCGGACTGTCCGCGGTGGGACTGATGGGCGTGACCACGGCGCTGTGGATCTCGGTGGGCAGTGAGCTCGCGACCCTCGCGGCGTGGGGGTTCGCGGGCGCACGGCGCATCGGCGCGGGACTGCTCGGCGGCCTGGTCATCGCCGGCCTGAACGCCGCTCTCGGCCTCGCCGTGGTCGGCGTGAAACTGCTCGCCGCCCACTGAGGAGTCCGCCCCTCGCCGACCCTCAGGGGTCCGTCCCCCGACGCCCCTGAGGACTCCGTCCTCAGAGCCCCACGATCCCGTTCCACCTCTTCGCCAGCTCCGGCCGCTCCTCGGGCGTGATGTCACGGGCGATCGCAAGGCGGGAACGCATCGCGTCGTCGGGGAAGATGAGCGGGTCCTCGGCGAGGGCCGCCGTCTCTTCGTCCTTGGAGTTCGCGAGGACGTCGCGGGCCGCCGGGACCGGGCAGACGTAGTTGACCCACGCGGCGAGTTCGGCCGCGACCTCCGGGTCGTAGTAGTGGTCGACGAGGAGTTCCGCGTTGGCCTTGTGCCGGGCCAGGTTGGGGATCATCAGGGATTCCGACCAGAGTTCGGCGCCCTCCTCGGGGATGAGGAACTCGATCTCCGGCTTGTCCGCCTGGAGCTGGATCACATCGCCCGAGTAGGCCTGGCAGGCGAGGACGTCGCCGCTCTCCAGGTCCTTGAGGTAGTCGTTGCCGGTGAAGCGCCGGATGTGGCGCGAGTCGACGAGCTTCTCGACGCGGTCGCAGACGTTGTGGAAGTCGTCGGCCCTCCAGCGCGTGATGTCCACGCCTTCGCCCTGCATGAGCAGCGCGAACGCCTCGTCCAGGCCGGACAGAAGAGTGACCTTGCCCTTCAGGTCGTCCGCCCACAGGTCGGAGACCGAGCGCAGCTCGCGGCCGAGGGCCTTGCGGTTGTACGCGATGCCGGTGATGCCCGACTGCCAGGGAACGGTCGACTTGCGGCCCCGGTCGAAATGCGGGTCGCGCAGCAGCGGGTCGAGGTACTTGGTGACGTTGGGCTGGCGCGAGCGGTCCATCTCCTGGACCCAGCCGAGCCGTACGAAACGGGCGCACATCCAGTCGCTGATCACGATCAGATCGCGGCCGGTCTCCTGCCCGTTGATCAGGGACGGGCTGATCTTGCCGAAGAACTCGTCGTTGTCGTTGATCTCCTCGGTGTAGCGCACGGAGATCCCGGTGCGCTCCTCGAAGGCCGCCAGCGTCGGGCGGAGCGACTCGTCCTCGTCATCGGTGTCGATGTACAGCGGCCAGTTGGCGAAGGTCAGTCTCCTCTCGCGCGCCGAGCGGTCGGACGCGGCCCGGTCCTCGGGGCCGATGTACGCGGCCTGCACTCCGCATCCGGCCAGCGCCCCCAGGGCCCCGCCACCGCCGAGGGCTCGCAGCAGGTTACGGCGGGACAGCGGGCTGACGCTTCGGTTCGTACGCACCCCCGCAGCTTCTCCCGGCCGGTGAGCCCGGGCAATGGACGGGGCGTCGAGCGGTGGGCTTCTTACCCGACACCCTGTCCAGCGGCGGCCTCATGACGAGACCGCGGGAAGGTTCACCTCGACGTCCAGACCGCCATCGGCGCGCGGCCACGCGGGGGCCTCTCCCCCCTGTGCCGAGGGCACCGCGGGGACGATGGGCAGGCCGGGGCCCTGGCCGCTGTCGGTGCCGCGCACCCCGTCGGGACCGAGGCGGCGGAACGGCTGGAACAGGCCGGCGACCTGATCGGCCCGGATCACCGGACCGCTGTTGGAGATCCGCAGGGTGGGGCGGCCGTCCCGCAGGCCGGTGCTCAGGCTGACCCAACTGCCGTCCGGACCAGGAGTGTTATGGCGTACGGCGTTGTCCCGGAGGTTGGTGACGAGGCGCTCCAGGAGCTGGGCGTCGCCCAGGACCGGTGCCGCGTCGAGCCGGGACTCCACCCGCAGGCCGTCGCCCGTGGGCAGCAGCCCCTGCGTCAACAGGGCCAGATCCACGTACTCCTCACGCTGCAGCCCGCGCTGGCTGCGCGCCAGGGTGAGCAGGGCGTCGATGAGGCGCTCCTGCTGCTGCCCGGTCGAGCGGACCCGGCCGAGCGCGTCGCGCAGGGTTTCCTGGTCCGCGCCGGGGTCCGAGAGCGTGATGTCGATGACGGCCTGCTGCAGGGTGAGCGGGGTGCGCAGCTCGTGCGAGGCGTTGGCGACGAACTGGCGCTGGGCCGCGAAGGAGTCCTCGAGGCGGGCGAGCAGATCGTCGAAGGTGTCGGCGAGGGCCTTGAGTTCGTCGTCCGGACCGCGCACCGCGAGCCGCTCGTGCAGGTTGTCCGCGGAGATACGGCGGGCGCCCGCGGTCATGGTGCGCAGGGGCGAGAGCACCCGTCCGGCCACCAGCCAGCCGAGCAGCAGGGACGCCGCGGCCATGACGGCGAGGGCGAAGGCCGACTGGACGAGCAGATCGTCGAGCTGGTCGTCGCGGGCGCCCGCCACCTCTTTCTCGACGACCTTGTGCAGCCCCTTCTCGTCGGCCGGGAGACCTTCGAGCATCTTCGGCATCTGGACCGAGGTGTGCATCGCGTCGGCGGCCGAGGCCTGCGAGACCAGGACATACGTGATGGCGAGCAGCAGCGTGCCCGCGACGATGAACAGGCCGCTGTAGAGCAGGGTCAGCCGCCAGCGGATGGTGCGCGGGAACGCGCCCCGTACAGATCTCACAGCCGGTACCCCGCCCGCTCGACCGTCTCGATCACCTGCGGTTCGCCGAGCTTGCGGCGCAGCCGGCTGACCGTGACCTTCACGGTCTGGCTGAACGGGTCCGCCGCCTCGTCCCAGGCCCGTTCGAGGAGCTCCTCGGCGGAGACGACGGCTCCCTGCGCACCCATCAAGAGCTCCAGTACGGCGAACTCCTTGGGGCTGAGCGCCAGTTCCCTGCCCTGTCGGCTCGCGGTGCGCCGGGCCGGATCGAGCCGCAGCTCGCCGCGGATGAGGACCGGCGGGAGCGCGGGCTGGGCGCGGCGGGCCAAGGCGCGGATCCGGGCGACGAGTTCGGCGAACGCGAAGGGCTTGGCCAGATAGTCGTCGGCCCCGAGCGCGAGCCCCTCCACCCGGTCGGCGATCCGCCCGGACGCGGTGAGCATCAGGACGCGGGCCCGGCTGCCGCCCCGGACCAGCGCGGCACACACCTCGTCGCCGTGCAGTGCGGGCAGGTCACGGTCGAGGACGACCACGTCGTACCCGTTGACCTCGGCCCGCTCAAGGGCGGTGAGCCCGTCGAAGGCGAGGTCGACCGCGATGCCTTCGCGGCGCAGTCCCCCGGCGACCGTCTCGGCCAGCTCCATATGGTCGTCGACCACCAGCACGCGCATGTCCGCAGTGTCGCGGTGGGGCGGTTACGGGGGCGTAAGTGAGGAGCGCGTAAGGAACTGCTGGTCAGCGCCGGGGCGTTGGCACTGTTTCCGTGCCGTAACCGGCCGCGGGGTCTGCTGGGTGCGTCACCACCCGAAGCCCACCCGCTCCTCCAGGAGGACCCCATGGATACGCCGCCCGCACCGCCCATGCCGCAGCACCCGCCGAATCCGCCCGAGGTTCCGGCACGCTCCAGGACACGGCGGTTGGTCGCGGCCGGCGCGCTGCTGTCGGCGCTGGCGCTCGGCACCGTCTTCTCCGTGCAGGCCATGGCGTCCGACGGCTCCGACACCCCGCCGGGATACGAACGCCCGAACCCGCCCGCGAAGGACGAGGAGCACGGGTCCGGTTTCAAGATGGTGATGGTGCTCAAGAGCGGCGACGTCGACAAGGTGAAGCAGGGCGCCGCGGACTTCTCGGAGTGCATGCGCGAGAACGGCGTGAAGGACTTCCCCGAGTTCACGGTCTCGGCTGCCGAGGACGGCGGCGTACGGCTCGAACTGGACGGCACCGGAAAGCAGTTCGACCCGCACTCGAAGGCGCACAAGAAGGCGCACGCGGCCTGCGCACCGATCATGGAGAAGGCGGGCGCACCCCTGCCGGACGAGCCCGCACCTCCGCGCAAGCCGGGCGGACCGGGCAAGCACGACATGCACAAGGGCCCCATGCTGCATGAGCAGCCGCACGACGACGGAAGGCCCGGCACCGAGGAGAGTGCCTGACGCCGAAGGGCGGCCCCGCACCCGGCGGGACCGCCCTTCACGTCAGTGCCCGGGCTTCAGCCCAGCGACGTCATCACGTGCTTGATCCGGGTGTAGTCGTCGAACCCGTACGCCGAAAGGTCCTTGCCGTAGCCGGACTTCTTGAAGCCGCCGTGCGGCATCTCGGCGACCAGCGGGATGTGGGTGTTGATCCACACGCAGCCGAAGTCGAGGACCTTGGACATACGCATCGCGCGCGCGTGGTCCTTGGTCCACACCGAGGAGGCGAGGGCGAACTCGACGCCGTTCGCGTACTCGACGGCCTGCTCCTCGGAGGAGAAGGACTGGACGGTGATGACCGGTCCGAACACCTCGTTCTGGATGATCTCGTCGTCCTGCTTGAGGCCCGAGACCACGGTCGGCGCGTAGAAGTAGCCCTTCTCGCCGACCCGGTGGCCGCCCGCCTCGACCCGCGCGTGCGCCGGGAGACGGTCGATGAAGCCGGTGACCTGCGCGAGCTGGTTGGGATTGTTCAGCGGACCGTAGAGCACGTCCTCGTCGTCCGGCATACCGGTCTTGGTGTCGGCCGCCGCCTTGGCGAGGGCCTGCACGAACTCGTCGTGGATGGACTCGTGCACGAGCACACGGGTCGCGGCGGTGCAGTCCTGGCCCGCGTTGAAGAAGCCCGCGACCGAGATGTCCTCGACTGCCTTGGCGAGGTCGGTGTCCTCGAAGACCACGACGGGCGCCTTGCCGCCGAGTTCCAGGTGGACCCGCTTGAGGTCCTTGGACGCGGACTCCGCCACCTGCATGCCGGCGCGCACGGAACCGGTGATGGAGGCCATCGCCGGGGTCGGGTGCTCGACCATCGCACGGCCGGTCTCGCGGTCGCCGGTGACGACGTTGAAGACGCCCTTCGGCACGATCGAGCCGATGATCTCGGCGATCAGGACGGTCGACGCGGGCGTGGTGTCCGAGGGCTTGAGGACCACGGTGTTGCCCGCGGCGAGCGCCGGGGCGAACTTCCACACGGCCATCATCATCGGGTAGTTCCACGGCGCGACCTGCGCGCAGACACCGATCGGCTCACGGCGCACGATGGAGGTCAGACCCTCCATGTACTCGCCGGCCGCACGGCCTTCGAGCATCCGGGCCGCGCCCGCGAAGAAGCGGATCTGGTCCACCATCGGCGGGATCTCTTCGTCACGGGTGAGCCCGATCGGCTTTCCGGTGTTCTCGACCTCGGCCGCGATCAGTTCCTCGGCCCGCTCCTCGAAGGCGTCGGCGATCTTGAGGAGGTACTTCTGGCGCTCGGCCGGTACGAGGTCGCGCCACGCGGGGAACGCGGCCGCGGCCGCCTCCATCGCGGCGTCGACGTCGGCCTGGCCCGACAGCGGCGCCGTCGCGTACGCCTCGCCCGTGGCCGGATTCACGACCTCGGTGGTGCGGCCGTCGGCCGCGTCCCGGAATTCGCCGTTGATGTAGTTCCGCAGACGACGCAGTTCGCTGCTCACTGCCGGGCCTCCCATGGTGGTACCGCTTGCCTGTCCAATACGTGAGACCACCACCCTAGTCCGATGACCGACGCTTTCGACATACCCGCTAGGTCACAACTACGGAATCCGCGCGATTGGCACCCGCAGACAACGAATTTCATCGCTCGGCCCTTGCAATACCGACGACCTGTCCTGCACAGTGGGGCCGTGGCCAGTCGCAGCGCAGAAAACAGATCGGCACCGACGCCGAACGGCGTCGACGCCGTCTCCCTGGCGATCATCGAGCAGCTCCAGGAGGACGGACGCCGGCCGTACGCCGCCATCGGCAAGGCCGTGGGCCTGTCCGAGGCAGCCGTGCGGCAGCGGGTGCAGAAACTGCTCGACCAAGGCGTGATGCAGATCGTCGCCGTCACCGACCCGCTCACCGTGGGCTTCCGGCGGCAGGCGATGCTCGGCATCAACGTCGAGGGAGACCTCGACCCGGTCGCCGAAGCACTGACGGCCATGGACGAAGTCGAGTACGTGGTGCTCACCGCGGGGTCCTTCGACCTGCTCGCGGAAGTCGTCTGCGAGGACGACGACCATCTCCTCGAAGTCATCAGCAAGCGGATCCGCACCCTTCCCGGTGTGCGCTCCACCGAGAGCTTCGTCTACCTCAAGCTCAAGAAGCAGACCTACCAATGGGGATCCCGATAACCATGGGCCAAGGCACCAAGGACCTCTCCAAGACCGCCTACGACCACCTGTGGATGCACTTCACCAGGATGTCGTCGTACGAAAACGCCCCCGTGCCGACCATCGTGCGCGGCGAAGGCACCTATATCTACGACGACAAGGGCAAGCGCTACCTCGACGGGCTCGCGGGCCTGTTCGTGGTCAACGCGGGCCACGGGCGCGTGGAGCTGGCCGAGACGGCGTTCAAGCAGGCGCAGGAACTCGCCTTCTTCCCGGTCTGGTCGTACGCCCACCCCAAGGCCGTCGAGCTGGCGGAGCGCCTTGCCCACCACGCCCCCGGCGACCTCAACAAGGTCTTCTTCACCACGGGCGGCGGTGAGGCGGTCGAGACTGCCTGGAAGCTCGCCAAGCAGTACTTCAAGCTGCAGGGCAAGCACACCAAGTACAAGGTGATCTCGCGCGCGGTCGCCTACCACGGCACCCCGCAGGGCGCCCTGTCGATCACCGGACTCCCGGCCCTGAAGGCCCCGTTCGAGCCGCTGGTCCCCGGCGCGCACAAGGTGCCGAACACGAATATCTACCGCGCCCCGATCCACGGCGACGACCCCGAGGCCTTCGGCCGCTGGGCCGCCGACCAGATCGAGCAGGAGATCCTCTTCGAGGGCCCCGAGACCGTCGCGGCCGTCTTCCTGGAGCCGGTGCAGAACGCCGGCGGCTGCTTCCCGCCGCCGCCCGGCTACTTCCAGCGCGTACGCGAAATCTGCGACCAGTACGACGTGTTGCTGGTCTCGGACGAGGTCATCTGCGCCTTCGGCCGGCTCGGCACGATGTTCGCCTGCGACAAGTTCGGCTACGTACCGGACATGATCACCTGCGCCAAGGGCATGACCTCGGGCTACTCCCCGATCGGCGCCTGCATCATCTCGGACAAGATCGCCGAGCCGTTCTACAAGGGCGACAACACCTTCCTGCACGGCTACACCTTCGGCGGCCACCCGGTCTCCGCGGCCGTCGGCCTCGCCAATCTCGACATCTTCGAGAAGGAGAAGCTGAACCAGCACGTCCTCGACAACGAGGGCGCGTTCAAGGCCACCCTGGAGAAGCTGCACGACCTGCCGATCGTCGGCGACGTCCGCGGCAACGGGTTCTTCTACGGCATCGAGCTCGTCAAGGACAAGGTCACCAAGGAGTCCTTCACGGAGGAGGAGACCGAGCGCGTCCTGTACGGGTTCCTCTCCAAGGCCCTGTACGAGAACGGTCTTTACTGCCGCGCCGACGACCGTGGCGACCCGGTCGTCCAGCTCGCGCCGCCGCTGATCGCCGACCAGTCGACCTTCGACGAGATCGAGCAGATCCTGCGCACGGTGCTCACGGAGGCGTGGACCAAGCTGTAGGACCCGCTCTTCGGCCCGGGTGCCCCGTTCGAGTGAGAACAGGGGTGCCCGGGCCGCGCGTTATCTGCTATGTCCTGGTTCGTCCCTACGGTTCGTGTGACCGATCGGCCGCAGCTCTCGTTCGCCCTTATGGGGTACGGGACTTCGCGGCCCTTCACCCCGGCCGCAGACGACAGAACCGAGGTGTACGCCATGGTGGCCCCGCCGGACAACAACGTGCTCTGGGCCCGCGCCCTGCACGTCTCGCACAACGGCTCACCCGCCCTCACCGGCGTCTCCGTGGAGGTGCGCGAGGGCGAGATCCTCGCCGTCGGCGGTCCGCGCGGCTGCGGCAAGACCACCCTGCTCCAGTGCCTGTCAGGACAGCTGGTTCCGCAGCAGGGCGAGGTCTGGTTCAACTCGACGCCGGTGCACACCATGGGCCCTCTCGTACGGGAGCGGCTGCGGCGCGACCGCTTCGGCTGGATCGACCCCGAGCCGGCGCTCGTGCCCGAGCTGACCGCGTGGGAGAACGTCGCGCTGCCGCTGATGCTGCGCAAGGAGCCCAACCGGCCCGCGCGCAAGGCCGCTTCGGAGTGGCTGGAGCGCCTCGACATCGGCGCCTGCGCACGCAAGCGCCCGCACGCCCTGCTCCAGGCCGAACGGCAGCGCGTGGCGATCGCCCGCGCCCTGGTCACCGAGCCGACCGTGCTCTTCGCCGACGAGCCCACCGCTCCGCTGCACCGCGCCGACCGCGCCCAGGTCCTGCGTACGCTCACGACGGCGGCGCGCTCGCACGGCATCACGGTGGTGCTCGCCACGCACGACGCCGAGGTGGCCACGCTCGCCGACCGTACGGTGCAGCTGCTCGACGGGCGCAGGGTCAACTCACTGCGGATGCCCGGGCCTTCGGCCGGCCTCCTCGCGGCCCCGGCCGCTGTCGCGACCCCGGCCGACCCCTCCGCGGAAGGGACGGCGTGCTCGCTCTCCGTCTAGCCCGCGGCGCCCACCCTGTCGTCCTGCTCCGTCGGCTCGCGGTCGCGGCCGCCGCCGGCGGCACGGGCTTTCTGCTCCTGTGCACGATGGGCTATGCCCTCGGCCACCCCGACGCGGGCCGCGCCTCGGTGCTGCGCCTGCTGTGGTGTCTGCCGCCGCTCGCCGCGACGGTGCAGCTCGCGGTGGCCGTCGCGCGCACCGATCCCGGCACCCGCCCGCACCAGGGCCTGTCCGCGGTGGGCCTCGGCCCCAACCGGCTGATGATCCTCGCGGCGGTGAACACCCTGGTGTCCTGCACGCTCGGCTCGATGCTCGCGCTGCTGTTCTTCCTGCATCTGCGGGGAGACCTCACCGGCCTCCCGATGGACGGCGACGCGGCCGAACTCCTGGGCGCGGGCCAGTCGTTGCCGCTCGCCGCGGTCCTCACCCTGCTCGCCCTCGTGCCGCTCGCGGCCTCCGTCGCGGCGGCCGTCGTGCTGCGCCCGCGCCGGCTGCGCCCCGGCGACGAACGCGACCCCGCCCACCCGGAACCGCCCGCACCCGCCCCGAACGGACTGCCCTGGGGCGTGGCCCTGATGGCGGTCGGCCTGTCCGTCGAGCTGTACGCGGCCGGTGCCGAAAGCAGCGGACTGCCGCTGCCCGGGCGCCTGGTGTCGACGCCGGCCGGTGTGCTCGCCGGCTGGGCGGTCACGGCGCTTGGCCTCGCGTTCGCGGGCCCCGGCCTGACGTATCTGAGCGGGCGTCTGCTCCAGGCCTGGCGGCCGGGTGCCGCGCGGCTGCTCGCGGGCCGGGTGCTGCAGGAGGAGGCGGCGCGCATCGGGCGGCCGCTCGGCGTGGTGTGCGCGGTGGTGTCCGGCCTGATCGCGGCGCTTTCCCTGTACGGGGGCCCCGCGACGTCCTTCGGACCGCTCACCGCTCTGGGCGGCTCCCTGGTGGCGGGCTGCACGGTGCTCGCGCTCCTGACGGCGGCCGTCGAGGCCCGGCAGGCCCGGGCGCACACGACGGCGGCGCTGCTTCGGCTCGGCGCTCCCGTGTCGCTGCTCCGGACCGCGGTGGCGCTCAGGATCGTGGCGCTGCTCACCGTCCTCGGGCCGCTGACCTGCGCGATCGCGCTGCTCGCTGCGGCCCCGATGGCAAGCTGAAAAGATTCTCCCGAGCGGCCGATGAGTTCTCGGACGGCCCGCCGTCTATCCCTGCGTAACGAACATCAACGATCACATCGATAACAGGAGCGGACGACATGGCGGACAACGCGTACCAGCAGATGGTCTTCATCAACCTCGCCACCAAGGACATCGACGCGGCGAAGAAGTTCTACACGGAGCTCGGCTACACCATCAACGCGCAGTTCAGCGATGAGAACACCGCCTCCGTGGTGATCAGCGACAGCATCGTGATCATGCTGCTCGCGGAGCAGAAGTTCGCCGAGTTCGCCTCGAAGCCGATCTCGGACTCCGCCGTGGCCAACGAGGCGCTGATCTGTCTGAGCGCCGAGAGCCGTGCGGCGGTGGACGAGCTCTGCGACCGCGCGCTCGCGGCCGGCGGCACGCACGCCAAGGACCCCCAGGACTACGGCCAGATGTACGGCCGCTCCTTCCAGGACCCCGACGGCCACCACTTCGAGGTCATGTGGATGGACCCGGCGATGGTCCAGGGCTGATCCTGAGACCATGACCGGAGTCGCAGGCACCCCGACCGGCCTCACCCAGGGCACCCGCACCCCGGGCGGCATCGGCGAGTCGACACTCAGGCCCGACGGGACGCTCAAGACCACCGGCGAGTTCGCCTTCGCCTCGGACCTCTGGCATGAGGACATGCTGTGGGGCCACACCCTGCGCGCCCCGCACGCCCACGCACGCATCACCCGCCTGGACATCGGCCCGGCCCTTCAAGTGCCCGGTGTCCAGGCGGTTTTGACGTACGGGGACCTCGCGCACGCGAAGACATACGGCCTGGAGATCACCGATCAGCCGGTGCTGTGCGACGGCCGGGTCCGTTTCCACGGTGAGCCCGTGGCGCTGGTCGCCGCCGATCATCCGGAGACCGCGCGCAGGGCCGCCGAACGGATCGCCGTCGACTACGAGGTGCTGCCCGCCGTCACCGACGAGGCCACGGCGACCGCGCCGGACGCACCCGTACTGCATCCGGACCGCGACGACGCGCACGCCCGGCACGTACCGCATCCCAACATCGTCCACCGCCAGCGGGTCGTGCGCGGCGATCTGGCGGGGGGCCCGGCGGCGGGCCGATGTGATCGTGGCCGAGGACTATGAAGTCGGCATGCAGGACCAGGCGTTCCTCGGTCCCGAGTCCGGGCTCGCGGTGCCGGCCGAGGACGGCGGGATCGATCTCTATGTCTCCACGCAGTGGCTGCATGTCGACCGTAAGCAGATCGCGCCCGTGCTCGGACTGCCCGAGGCCAAGGTGCGTCTGACGCTCTCCGGGGTGGGCGGCGCGTTCGGCGGGCGCGAGGACCTCTCGATGCAGGCGCACGCCGCCCTGCTCGCGCTGCACACGGGCCGGCCGGTGAAGATGGTCTACAACCGGTACGAGTCCTTCTTCGGCCATGTCCACCGCCATCCGGCCAGGCTGCACTACGAGCACGGGGCCACCCGCGACGGCAAGTTGACGCATGTGGCGGCGCGGATCGTGCTCGACGGGGGCGCCTACGCGTCGTCGACCCCGGCGGTCGTCGGCAACGCCGCCTCGCTGGCCCTCGGTCCGTACGACTGCGAGACCGTCGCCGTCGAGGCGCTCGGGCTCTACACCAACAACCCGCCCTGCGGCGCGATGCGCGGCTTCGGGGCGGTGCAGGCCTGTTTCGCGTACGAGTCCCAGATGGACCGGGTCTCGGCCGAACTCGGTCTGGATCCGGTCGAGTTCCGGCAGCGCAACGCCATGTCCCAGGGGTCCGTGATGCCCACGGGGCAGAGCGTGGACGCCCCGGCGCCGGTGGCCGAGCTGCTGCGCAGGGTGCGCGAGCTGCCGCTGCCTCCCCAGGCCCAGTGGACAGCGGCCGGCTCCGCCGCCGACCTGCGGGATCTGCCGGGCGGGCTCTCCAACACCACGCACGGGGAGGGTGTCGTACGGGGTGTGGGTTTCGCGGTCGGCATCAAGAACGTCGGGTTCTCGGAAGGCTTCGACGACTACTCGACCGCGCGGGTGCGGCTCGAGGCGGTCGCCGGGGAGCCGGTGGTGACCCTGCACACCGCGATGGCCGAGGTGGGCCAGGGCGGGGTGACGGTGCACGCGCAGATCGTCCGTACGGAACTGGGCGTCTCGCAGGTGACGCTGCGGCCGGCCGACACCTCGGCGGGCAACGCGGGCTCGACCTCGGCGTCACGGCAGACGTATGTGACCGGGGGCGCGATCAAGCACACCTGCGAGGCGGTGCGGGAGGCCGTACTGGCCCTGGGGCGGCGGAAGTTCGGCTGGCCTTCCGCCGACGGGCTGCGGCTCGCGGGCGGCAAGGTGGTCGGGGCCGGCGGTGAGGCGCTGGCCGATCTCGTCGACGTACTGGAGGACGAGGCCGTCGACCTGGAGCTGGAGTGGCGCCACCGGCCCACCGAGCCCTTCGATCCGGTGACCGGGCAGGGCAACGGGCATGTGCAGTACTCGTTCGCGGCGCATCGCGCGGTGGTGGAGGTGGACGTCGAGCTCGGCCTGGTGAAAGTGGTCGAGCTGGCCTGCGCGCAGGACGTCGGCAAAGCGCTCAATCCCCTTTCCGTCCTCGGCCAGATCCAGGGCGGCTCGACACAGGGGCTCGGGCTCGCGGTGATGGAGGAGATCGTCGTGGACCCGGCGACGTCCCTGGTCCGCAACCCGTCCTTCACCGACTACCTGATCCCGACCATCCTCGACACCCCACCCATCCCGGTCGATCTCCTCGAACTCGCCGACGCCCACGCCCCGTACGGCCTGCGCGGCGCGGGCGAGGCCCCCACACTCTCCTCGACCCCGGCCATCGTCTCGGCCATCCGCCAGGCAACGGGCAAACCCCTGCGGCGGGTGCCGGTACGGCCTGAGCACATCATTTAGCAGATCTTTCAGCCCCTGCGGCGATTGAGCAGACCTTTCAGCCCCTGCGGCGCTTGAGCAGATCCGAACGAAGTTCGGATGCAGGGGGTCCGGGGGCAGAGCCTCCGGTTTCGGGAAGGGGCGGGTCGGGGAGAAAAACCCGCCGCAGGCGCCCCCACCCCAGCAACAACGGCGTCAAAAGCAACAGCACCCCCGATACGGCGAGGGCCTCGCGCGGACCGATCACCGCGGCGAGCAGACCCCATGCCGCGGTGAGCAACGCGGTCGTTCCCTTGGCAGCCACCGACCAGGCGGCCAGGACACGGCTGACGTGATCAGTGGGCAGAGCAGCGAGCCGCCGAGTGGCGAGCACCGGACTGTAGACCGCCGCACAGGTGATCAACCCGAACTCAACCACCATGACGAGCACGAGCCCACTCGTACCGGAGTGAACAAAGGCCAGGCCGACGGGCCAGCAGACCCGCAGAACTCCGGCGCCCAACAGGACGCGCCGCTCGCCGAAACGAGGCACGAGACGACGGGCGAGCCGCGAACCGAGAAGCCCGCCGAGACACGGAACGGCGAAGGCAAGCCCGTACTGCCAGGGCGCGAAGCCGAGCGGCCCCAGCATGAGCACGGCGAGCAGCGGGGCACTGGTCATGATCAGCGCGTTGACCAGCACCGTGTTGAGGAACAGCGGCCGCAGCTCACGGTGGCCGAGCAGGAAGCGGAAACCGTCGCCGATGCGGGCCGGCGGATGGTCCTGCCTACGGGCCGGCGCCGCCTCCGAACCTCCGATGGCCCGGATCCCCAGCGCGGAGAGCAGAAAGCTCACCGCATTCGCGGCCACGGTGAGCACCGGACCGAACAGACCCACGGCGGCGCCGCCCAGCGGGGGCCCGACGAGGGTCGCGGTCCACATCGTCGACTCGAAGCGACCGTTGGCGGCGAGCAGATCCTCGGGCCGTACGAGCGCCTTGAGCGTGGCACCACTGGCCGCCGTGAACGCGATGTCCGCCGCACCGACCACCACGGACACGAGCAGCAGCTGGGCGAGCGAGAGAGCGCCGAGGGCATACGCGACGGGGACGGTGAGCAGCGCCGCACAGCGGACCAGATCCATCCCGATCATCACGGGCCGCTTGTACCGGAACTCCATCCACGGCCCGAGCGGCACCGCGACCACAGCGGCCACCGCGGGTCCGGCCGCGGCCAGCACGGACACCCCGGCCGGACCGGTGTCCAGCGCGAGGACCGCGATCAGCGCGAAGGCGTCGAAGGCCAGCCAGGTCCCGAGAATGCTGACGCCGTACGCGGCCCACAGCCACCGGAACTCACGGCCCAGCGCCGGCTTCACCTGGGCCTTCGCCATGAACTCCGTCTCCCGGTCGCCGGTGACCCGCTGATCGGGCCGAAGAGACCGAATCTAATCGACGGCACTGACAGCGCGGCCCGGCCGCGGTCACCACTCGGTGATCAGCGGCTCACCCGTCCCGAACCGCCGCCAGGATTCCGTCAGGCGGACCAGGCGGGCGGGGGCCGCGATGCCGCGGACGGTGGTGATGCGGCCGTCCACGAGGTCGAAGGTGACGGCACCGACGATCTTGCCGTCGGGCACGAAGAGGAGGGCGGGGGCGCCGTTGACGAGCGCGTAGTGGACATCGGACGCACCGCCGGCGAGGCGCCGCTTCGCGGGCGTGGACTTGAAGCCTGCCCGTGCGACGGCGGCGATCCGCTCCGGGGTGTCGTACCGCAGCAGCTTCTCGGTCAGCCCCGCGCCGTCGGAGACCGCGGTGGCGTCGTCGGTGAGCAGGGCCACCAGGCGCTCGGTCCGGCCGGAGGTCGCGGCGAGGATGAACTCCTCGACGACCCTGCGGGCCGACGTGGGGTCGACCTCCGCACGGCCGCGGCGGCGCGCTGCGGTGACACGGCCACGGGCGCGGTGGAGGTGCTGCTGGCTCGCGGACTCGGTGATGTCGAGGATCTCGGCGATCTCGGCATGGCTGTGCGAGAACGCCTCGCGCAGGAGATAGACGGCCCGTTCCGGGGGTGACAGGCGCTCCATCAGGGTCAGCACGGCGAGCGAGACCGATTCGCGCTGCTCGAAGGTGTCGGCCGGGCCGAGCATCGGGTCACCGTCGAGGAGGGGCTCGGGCAGCCAGGCGCCGGCGGTGCGTTCGCGGCGGGCCTGCGCCGAGCGGAGCCGGTCGAGGCACAGGTTGGTGACCACCTTGGTGAGCCAGGCCTCGGGCACCCTGATCCGCTGGCGGTCGGCGGCCTGCCAGTGCAGGAACGCGTCTTGTACGACGTCCTCGGCATCGGTGGCCGAGCCGAGCATCCGGTAGACCAGCGAGGCCAGCCGGCCGCGGCTGGCCTCGAACCTGTCGGTGTCGAAGTGGTCGGTGGTCGTGCTGTCCACGGAGATCACCCTAGGCGGCGGACTGCTGGTCGGTGGCGTCGGTCGAAAACTCGGCGGACTTCACGGCGAGCCCGGCCTGCACGGGGGAAGCCTCGGCGGACCCCGCCCGCACGGCGGAAGCCTCGGCCGACCCGGCCTGCGCCGCGGAAGCCTCGGCCGACCCAGCGTGCGCCGCGGCCAGGCGGCGCTTGCGCCTGGGCAGGCCGAACGTCGGGTGCGAGGTGCCCCAGAGCGATCCCTTTTCGATGAGCGACTTGATCCGCGCGGCCCTCCGGCCGCCCGTGTACTTCGGCTTGGCCCGCGCTTCCCCGTCGACCGACTGCCAGATCCCGTCCCGCCGCCCCAGGCTGATGGCGTTGTACAGGTAGACCAGCTTGACCTTCGCGATCTTCCCGCCGGTCAGACGTCCCACGATCGCCTCGATGGCCTGCCGGCCGGTGTAGCCGGCCGACCCGCAGGACATCGGCAGGGGCAGGCCGTTGTCGCCGAGGGCATGCACACTGTCGCCGACGGCGTAGATCTCCGGGTGCGAGACGGACCGCATGGTGCGGTCGACGAGGATCCGGCCGTTCTCGGTGACCTCGAGACCGGCCGCGGCCGCCAGGGAGCTGACCGCGAACCCGGCCGTCCACACGGTCGCGTCGGACATCAGGGCGGTGCCGTCGGCGCACAGCGCCCGGTTCGCTTCGACGGCCTCGACGGCGGTGTGCTCCACAACGGTGACACCCAGCCGCTCGCAGGCCTGGCGCAGGTGGCCCCGGGCTCCCGGAGAAAGCCGGGCGCCCAGCTCTCCGCGGGCGACAAGCGCCACGGACAGGCCGGGCCGGGTCTCCGCGATCTCGGTGGCGGTCTCGATCCCGGTCAACCCGTCGCCCACGACCAGCACCCTGCCGCCTTCGCCCAGACCGTCCAGGCGCTCGCGCAGACGCAGCGCCGAAGGACGGCCCGCGACGTCGAAGGCGTGCTCGGCCACACCGGGGACACCGTGGCCGGCGACCTGGCTGCCGAGCGCGTACACCAGCGTGTCGTAGCCGAGGTCGCCGCCGCCGTCCGCGTCGGCCACGGTGACGACCCGGCGCTCGGGGTGGACGGCGGTCACCCTGCCCACACGCAGCCGGATCCCCGTACCCGCGAAGACGTCGGTGAGCGGCGGGGCCTGGACGTCGTGACCGGCCGCCAGTTGGTTCAGCCGCAGCCGCTGGACGAAGTCCGGCACGGCGTTGACCACGGTGATCTCGGTGTCCGCCGGGGACAGCCTGCGGGCCAGGTTCCCGGCCACGTAGGCCCCGGCGTAGCCGGCGCCGAGGACGACGATGCGGTGCTTCATGGGGTGCTCCCGTCGGTTCGGTCGGTCTTCGCGGATAGAGCGGGACAGCGCCCCGATTCCTGACAGGGAAGCACCTGTGACCTGAGCCACAGGCGAAAGAGGAGGGCGCCCGGGCAAGAACCCGACGCCGGGACGGGCCGCCCGTAAGCTGGCGAACGTGCCCGACCACCACACACCCCCACCGCCCACGACCGACCGCGAGATCGAGACCCTCGAGGAGTTCGACGCGGTCCTGGCCCGGGGCTCGCTCGCCCACCACCGCATCCAGGCCGTGGATCTGACGGAACGCACCTTCGCGCTGCTCACCGCGGACACCGAGGGCGCCGTCTTCCTCGGCTGCCCGATGGAACCGGACGCGGCCGCCAAGGTGCGGGCGACCGGCGCCCTGGTGTTCCCGCCGGTTCCGGGCCTCCCGTTCGACCCGTACCGCGGGCATCTCTACACGCCGCAGGAGCTGTTCGCGGGTCTGGCCTCCTCGTACGAGGCGACGCCCGACGCCCGCGCGTACCAGTGGTTCCAGGAGACCAAGGCCGACGGCGACGTGTTCGCGTCGATGCTGCGCGCGGTCCACGACGACTCCATCTCGGACGCCTTGGACGAACTCCTCGTCGGCGCCCGGGTGGTGGGTGTGATGGGCGGCCACGCGATGGCCCGCGGCACCGAGGAGTACGCGGGCGCCTCCCGACTGGGCCGGACACTCGCGCGGGCCGGATTCACGGTCGCCACCGGCGGCGGCCCCGGCGCGATGGAGGCGGCGAACCTCGGTGCGTACGCCTGCGCGCAGGACGACGCGATGCTCGACGAGGCGCTCGAACTCCTCGCCAAGGCCCCCTCGTTCACCCCGTCGATCACCGACTGGGCCCAGGCCGCCTTCGCCGTGCGCGAGCGCTGGCCCGCGGGTGGCGCCTCGGTCGGCATCCCCACCTGGTTCTACGGACACGAGCCGCCGAACGCCTTCGCCGCCCATCTCGCGAAGTACTTCGCCAACGCCACCCGCGAGGACGGACTGCTCGCGCGCTCCAACGCGGGCGTGATCTACCTGCCCGGCGCGGCCGGCACGGTCCAGGAGATCTTCGACAACGCGACGCCCAACTACTACGAGTCCCGCGGCGAACCGACCCCAATGGTCCTGGTCGGCCGCTCCCACTGGACCGAGAAACTGCCCGCCTGGCCCCTGCTCCAGGCCCTCGCGCGGGAGCGCTCGATGGCGTCGCGGATCGCTCTCGTCGACTCGGTCGAGGAAGCGGCAGAGGCCCTGCAGCAGCTCACCGCCCAGGGCATGACCGGCTGACGAGGCCCACCGAGCGGTCGTACGACGGGCCTTGAGCTCCCCGTACGACCGCTCGCGCGTCTACTGCGCAGTCGGCGTCCAGTCGCCCAGCCAGTCACCGATCTCCTGGCCCGTGGCCTGGGCGTCGGTCAGCTGCGGCCGGTCCGCGCTCGCCGCGCCGGCGCCGGGGCCGCTGTTCCGGTACTCGGCGAACCGGTCCTGCTTCCACGGGAATCCGCCCATGTCCGTCCACGGCGCGGTCCGTATCGCGGCACTGAGTGTGGAGTTGCGAACGGTGGCCTGCGGGTCGACGGTGGTGTCGCCGCCCGGGTGCCAGTTGCGGCCGAGGTGGAAGGTCCGGTCGGACACATCGCCGGTGATGTTCGAGCTGACGATGAGGATGCCCTTGCGGTTCGACTCCGTGCTCGGCGCGGTGACATAGCCCGCGGACTGGCCGTTCCAGCGCTTCTTGAGCTGGATCACGGACTTGTCGAGTACGGCGGTGGCGCGTCCGAAGACGAAGTCCACGTTGCCGACGACGTAGGAGTTCTTGACGTAGACCCGGCCGAGCCTGCCCTTGGCGGCGGTCTCCATCTCCAGGGTGTCCTGGTCGCCGCTCACGATCAGGGAGTCGAGGAAGACCTTGTCGGCCATGGTCAGCAGGGCGACCGCCTGGTGCCCGGAGATGTGCTGGTTGGCGCCCTCGTCGAAGTCGTTGGTGACACTGAGGTTGCGCAGCTGGGTGTCGTCGGCCTTGACGCTGACCGTGGCGCTGCCGGGCGTCCCGTACGTCGAGCCGTCCGGCTTGGTCATCCCGGCGGCGTGCCCCTCGACGATGACCGTGTCCTTGCGGCTCGGTCCGGTGCCGACGATCGTCACGTGCGGCTTGTCCGCGGGGACGGTAACGGTCTCGCGATATGTGCCGGGGGCGACCTTGATGACCACGCGCGCGGGGTTGTTCGCCGGGACGGCGTTCACGGCGGCCTGGACGGTCTTGTACTGGGCGCCGCTCTTGGCGACGGTCAGGGTGGTGGCAGCCTTCACCACCGGCGCGTCCGCCGCAGTACCGATCGAACTCCTCGGCCCCGCGCCCGACTTGAGCAGGGCCGGCACCCGCGCGGCCTCGTCCAGGGTGTACGCGTAGAACTTCTTCGGGTCGAAGGCCGTGCCGCCGCTCTCATTGCGCCCGCTCGTCCCCGAGAAGACGCTGCCGCGCTGCACGACCGCGGCCGTGGCGTCCTTGGTGACGGGGTTGTTGACGCCCTGGAAGTAGCTGTTCTCCAGGACCATCTTGGTCCTGCCGCGCGAGTAGTTCCCGTACGAGGACGTGATGCCGGTGCCGGGCTCGTCCTGCAGCCAGTTGTTGTACAGGTGCGCGTGGGCGGCGTTGTCCGTCGAGGGGTTGCGCTGCTCGGTCTCGCGGATCCAGTTGTGGTGGATCGTGATGTCGGTGACGACGTTCTCGGTCCAGCCGATGCCGAAGGTCTTGTTGTTGTCGGCGAGTTTGTTCCAGGAGACGGTGATGTTCGTGGAGTCCTTGCGGACGTCGATCAGGCCGTCCGCCATGTGCCGCAGATCGTTGTGGTCGATCCAGACATGGTGCGCACCGTCCATCTGGACGGCGTCGAAGTCGTGCTCCTTGTCGTTCCAGACGCCCTGGTAGGAGTCGCGGATCGTCAGGTTCCTGATGATGACGTTGTGCACGCCCTGGCCGAGGAAGAAGCCGCCGCCGACGATCTCGCCGGAGGTGCCGGCGCCCACGATCGTCTTGTCGGAGGCGACCTTGATCTCCTTGCCGACGGGGTCCATCTTGATCGCCGAGGCGACGACGATGACATACGGCTCGGAGGCCGTGGCGTACTTCTCCAGGTCGGCGAGCGTCTTCACGGTGACGGTCTTGCCGTCACGGCCACCGTATGTGCCGTTCTGCCCCTGGGAGTTGACGGACGCGAAGCCGTCGGCGGTGTCGTCGGCCCAGGCCGGGGCGGCGGCCGCGGCGGACGCCTTGCCGGCGCCGTCGATGCCGAACAGGCCGCCGCCGTACGCGAGGGCGCCCGCGGCGGCCACCGCGAGCGGGGCGCCCGCCCCCACGACGGGTCTGCGCCCGCGGGGCCGGGCCCTGCTGCGGGGCTCTCTCATACGCGCTTGCACTCCGTGAGGTGGGGGTGCCCGTGCCGGGCGGCACGGTCCGCCCTGTGGTTGCCGCAGGGGCGGGGAAGGTTGCCCCCGCGTACGAAGCGCGCGGGAAGTCAGCCGCCGAGCACCACGATCTCCCCGGCGTCGAAGGCCACCCCGACCTCGCTCCCCGGCTCCGGCGCGTCCCGCAGCGCGCAGGCCGCTTCGAGGCGGGGCGCGTCCGACGGCTTGAGGTGCAGGGCCACGTGCGTGCCACGGAAGGTGCGGGCGGCGACCGCGCACGTCAACTGCGCCTCGGCGGCGGGCACCAGGCGTACGCCCGCGGGCCTGATCAGCAGCTCGCACGGACCGGGCGGAGTGTCCGCGGGCACCGGGACCTTGCCCCATACGGTGTCGGCCGCCTCGCCCGTGACAGTCGCTTCGACCACGTTGTCGAAGCCGAGGAAGCGCGCCACGAAGGCGTCCGCGGGCCGCTGCCACACATCGAGCGGCGCTCCGGACTGGGCGATCCGCCCGTCGCGCATCACCACGACCCGGTCCGCGAGCGCGAAGGCCTCGCCCTGGTCGTGGGTGACGGCGAGCACGGTGGTACCCAACTCGCCGAACAGCTCTCGGAGTTCGACGACAAGGCGCTCCCTGAGGGAGCGGTCCAGCTGGCCGAGCGGTTCGTCCAGCATCAGGAGCCGGGGCCGGGGCGCGAGCGCACGGGCGAGCGCCACGCGCTGCTGCTCGCCGCCGGAGAGCGAGCCGACCGCGCGCCGGGCCGCGCCCGGCAGTCCGACGAGGTCGAGCAACTCGGCCACGCGGGCGGCCCGTTCGGCCTGGGACGCGCCGTGCATCCGGGGCCCGAAGGCCACGTTCCCGCCGACGTCCCGCTGCGGGAACAGCTGGTGGTCCTGGAACATCAGGCCCACGCCCCGCTGGTGCGCGGGCACCCCGCGCTGGTCGCGTCCGCCGAGCAGCACCCGCCCGGAGTCGAGGTCCTGCAGCCCGGCGACCACCCTGAGCAGCGTCGACTTGCCGCTGCCGCTGGGCCCGAGCACACAGACGATCTCGTGCTCGGCGACCTCCAGGTCCACGGCGTCGAGAGCCGCGTGCCCGCCGAAGCGGACACCGGCGCCTTCGAGGGCGAGCAGGGTTCCGTCATGTAGGGCCATCAGAACTCCCCGGTCCTGTCCGTACGAATCCGTTCGAGCAGCAGCAGCGACACGGCGCACACCAGCATCAGCAGCGTCGAAAGGGCCATCGCCTGCCCGTAGTTGAGCTCACCGGCCCGGCCGAGCAGCGTGGCCACGGCGACCGGGAGGGTCGGGTTGTCGGGCCGCGCGATGAAGACCGTCGCCCCGAACTCACCGAGCGATACGGCGAAGGCGAACCCGGCCGCGATCAGCAGAGCCCGGCGCACCATGGGCAGATCGACCTCGCGCCACACCCGCCACGGTGAGGCCCCGAGCACCGCCGCGGCCTCGCGCAGCCGCCCGTCCACCGCCCGGAGGACGGGCAGCATCGTGCGTACGACGAAGGGCACTCCGACCAGCGCCTGCGCCAGCGGTACGAGGATCCAGGAGGCCCGCAGGTCGAGCGGCGGCTTGTCCAGCGTGATCAGGAACCCGAACCCGACGGTCACCGCCGAGACGCCAAGCGGCAGCATGAGCAGCGCGTCGAAGCCCCGTACGAAACGACCCGCGCGCCGCGTCAGCGCCACGGCCGCGAGCCCGCCGACCAGGACGGCGATCGCGGTGGCGACGACCGCGTACTCGAGGGAATTCCACACGGCGTCGATCGGCGGTACGAGGAAGGCCCCGCCGTCCGCCGAGGTCAGCGCCCGGAAGTAGCCGAACCCGAAGCCTTCGGCGGTGGCGAAGGAGCGCTGCACGAGCACGCCGAGCGGCAGCACGATCAGCAGCGCCACGGTCGCGAGCACCCCGGCGAGCAGGGCCCACTGGCCCGCTCCCCGCGGCCTGCGGGCGGTGCGCGCCGGATCGACCAGCTTGAGCGTGGCCTCGCGGCGCCGCACCGTCCACGCGTGCACGGCGAGGATCCCGCAGACCGCGACGAACTGGACCATCGTCAGGACCGCGGCGGTGTCGAGGGCAAGCAGCTGGGCGGTCTGCCGGTAGATCTCGACCTCGAGCGTCGAGAAGGCGGGCCCGCCCAGGATCAGCACCACCCCGAACGAGCTGAAGGTGAACAGGAACACCATCAGCGCGGCCGCCGCCACCGCGGGCCCGAGCGCCGGCAGCGTCACGGTCCGCCAGGCGGCGAACCGTGAGGCGCCCAGCATGCGGGCAGCCTCCTCCTGGCGCGGATCCAGCTGCGACCACAGGCCGCCGACCGTCCGTACGACGACGGCGTAATTGAAGAAGACATGCGCGAGCAGGATCGCCCACACCGTGGTGTCGAGCCGTACGCCCCAGGCCTCGTCGAGCAGCCCGCCGCGCCCGAGCAGGGCGAGGAAGGCCGACCCGGCGACGACCGTGGGCAGCACGAACGGCACGGTGACGACCGCCCGCAGGACCTGCTTGCCCGGGAAGTCGAAGCGCGCGAAGACATACGCGCCCGGCAGCGCGATCAGCAGCGTGAGCGCGGTCGAGGCGAGCGCCTGCCAGGTCGTGAACCACAGGACGTGCTGGATCCCCGGATCGCCGAGCACCTCACCGAACCGGCCGAACTGCCAGGCCCCGTCGGCCTTCAGACCACGCCCGACGATCGCCGCGACCGGGTAGGCGAAGAACAGCGCGAAGAACGCGACCGGCACGGCCATCAGACCGAACCGGACCGCGCCGCCCTTCACATCCCGTACGCGGGGGCCTACTTGACGACCAGCGACTGCCACGACTTGACCCAGTCCTCACGGTTGTCCGCGATCTTCTTGGGGTCCATGGTCTTCGGGTCGTCGACCTTCGCGCCGTGCTCCGTGAACAGCTCGGGCAGCTTGGCGTCCTCGATCACCGGGTTGACGAACATCTGCAGCGGCATGTCCTCCTGGAACTTCTTCGAGATCAGGAAGTCGATGAGCGCCTTGCCGCCCTTCTCGTTCTTCGCACCGTCCAGGAGCCCCGCGAACTCGGTCTGCTGGAAGCAGGTCCCGGTGGAGACCCCGGTCGGCGCTTCCTTCGGCTGCGGCTCGGCGTACAGGACCTCGACCGGCGGGCTCGATGCGTACGAGACGACGAGCGGCCGGTCGGCCTTGGCCTTCTTGCCGCCGGCCGAACCCGAGAACTCCTCGTTGTACGCCTGCTCCCAGCTGTCGACGACCTTGACGCCGTTGTCCTTCAGCTTCGACCAGTAGCCCTCCCAGCCGTCGTCGCCGTACTGGGCGGCCGTGCCGAGCAGGAAGCCGAGACCGGGCGAGGAAGTGGCGGCGTTCTCGGTGACGAGAAGATCCTTGTACTCGGGCTTGATCAGATCGTCGAAGGACTGCGGCGGGGCCAGCTTCTTCTGCTCGAAGTAGGCCTTGTCGTAGTTGACGCAGATGTCACCGGTGTCGACCGGCGTCACCCGGTGCTCCCCCTTGTCGAGCTGCAGCGCGGCAGGGACACCGGCCAGGCCCTTGGCCTCGTACGACTGGAAGATGCCGTTGTCGAGAGCGCGCGAGAGCAGCGTGTTGTCCACGCCGAAGAAGACATCGCCCTGCGGGTTGCCCTTGGAGAGCACGGCCTTGTTGACGGCCGAACCGGCGTCGCCGCTCTTGAGGACCTGGACCTTGTAGCCGGACTCCTTCTCGAACGCGGCGAGCACGTCCTTGGACGCGTTGAAGGAGTCGTGGCTGACGAGCGTGACGGTCTTGGAGCCGCCGTCCGTGCCGCTCCCGGACCCGCCGGAGCCGGAGCCGCAGGCGGCGAGGGCGACCATGCCGAGGCCGGTGGCCACGGCGGTGATCGTGATGGTGCGGGTGTTGCTCACTGATTCCTCCTGGAAGTGACCAGGAAGAGACGCGGCCCTGTCCGGAAACCGCTCATGGGTTTCCGGGCAGGGCGCAACAGCTCGAGTGGTGACCGAACTTCCTACCCGGAATGACCCGGGCAAGGTTCAGAGGGTCTGCGGCGGCCTGTCTCGCATGATGCAGGCGTCCGCACTCTCAGCGCTGTGGCGCTCCCCTGTCGGAATATGCAGATGTTTTCGGCCAGGCTACCTGGTGGCGGCCGGACGTCTGTACGAGCGTCGGCGCGTAGTGGGCGCCTCAGCGCCCGTACGGGCGTCAGCGCTCGGACGGGCGTCAGCGCTCGGACGCCGCCAGCTGACCACAGGCGCCGTCGATCTCCTGCCCCCGGGTGTCCCGGACGGTGACCGGTACACCATGCGCGGCGATCGCCTCGACGAAGGCCTTCTCGTCCTCGGGCCGCGAGGCGGTCCACTTGGAGCCCGGCGTCGGGTTCAGCGGAATGAGATTGACATGCACCCGCTTGCCCTTCAGCAGCCGGCCGAGCCGGTCACCGCGCCAGGCCTGGTCGTTGATGTCCCGGATCAGCGCGTACTCGATCGAGATCCGCCGCCCGGACTTCTCCGCGTACTCCCACGCGGCATCGAGCACCTCCCGCACCTTCCACCGCGTATTGACCGGTACGAGGGTGTCGCGCAGCTCGTCGTCCGGTGCGTGCAGCGAGACGGCGAGACGGCACTTGAAGCCCTCGTCGGCGAGGCGCAGCATCGCCGGGACGAGGCCCACCGTGGAGACGGTGATGCCGCGCTGGCTGAGGCCGAGCCCGTCGGGCTCCGGGTCCGTGAGGCGACGGATGGCGCCGACCACGCGGTTGTAGTTGGCGAGCGGCTCGCCCATGCCCATGAAGACGATGTTGGACAGCCGCGCGGGACCGCCCGGCACCTCACCGTCGCGCAGTGCGCGCATGCCGTCGACGATCTGGTGCACGATCTCGGCGGTCGACAGGTTCCGGTCGAGACCGGCCTGCCCGGTCGCGCAGAACGGGCAGTTCATCCCGCACCCGGCCTGGGACGAGATGCACATGGTGACCCGGTCGGGATAGCGCATCAGGACGGACTCGACGAGCGTCCCGTCGTGCAGCTTCCACAGGGTCTTGCGGGTGGTGTCGTCATCGCAGGAGATATGCCGCACGACGGACATCAGGTCCGGCAGCAGCGCCTCCTGGAGCTTCCCGCGCGCGGCGGCCGGAATGTCCGTCCACTGCTCGGGGTCATGGGCGTACCGCGCGAAGTAGTGCTGCGAGAGCTGCTTGGCGCGAAACGGCTTCTCGCCGACCGCGGCCACGGCCTCCTTGCGCTCGGCGGGCGAGAGATCGGCAAGGTGCCGCGGCGGCTTCTTGGCTCCGCGGGGGGCGACGAAAGTGAGTTCTCCGGGCTTGGGCATGGTGCTCCAAGTGTCGCAGATGGATCGCCACCACCTGCCGCCGAGCGTTTCGGCACCGGTCACCCCTCGCTCGTTGCAGGTCACCCTTGGACGTCCGCCGAGCTTTCACGCCGCGCCGTAGTGATGCGCCCTCCCGCCGAGCCATGTCACCCACGCCTCATCATCGAGGAGCTGTTCGGCTTCAGGGAGCCCGGCGCGGCGCAGGAACTCGATCACATCCGCGTCGGAGTACGCGAGGCCGAGAATCTGTCCGCGCACGGTCACACGCCGACCTCCCGTACCCAGCGGCGGGTGCACGACTATCGGGGGCGCAGCAGCGCAAGGCGAGAAGACCACAGTATCGGACATGTGTTCGATTGTAGGGCCGCAGCCCACCGTGGCACACGGGGCCGTTCACTCAGTGGGACCTCACTCACCGCCCCCGCCCCCGCCGCTGTGACCGCCACCGGCATGCGTATCCGGGCCGGAGCCGGGGTCGTCGTAGCGCCGATTGCCGCCCGTGTGCCTTCGGGGCCAGCACGGGTCACCTGGCGCTCCGCGCCTTCCACCAGACCCCACGTGGCCAGCTCACGGCCGATCTTCTCGGCCTCCGGCGAGCGTTGCAGGACGGCTCGCACGATGTCGATATTCGTCGGGCGCCGGCAGAAGGCGACGAGAGCGCGCTCGACCGGATGCAGAGGTTGCTCCCCGGCCACGGAACGCACCTGGGCAGATCGCACCACGAGCAGCCCACGCCGGTTCAGCGCGATGACCGCGCTGTCCACCACGTACTGGGTCCCACCCGCCAAGAACGCGACGTCGTACACGTCGAGCGACCTCGTCTCGCCCGAGCCCCTGACGATCCACCGGAACACCCACCGCATACCGACCGACCCCCCGTCCCATCCTGCATCCGTCACCAGGCAGTGACGGAGCCGGTACTCCCTCCGGGCTTGGGCACGGTGTCCCCATGCACCCAGGCATACGAAAAGGGGCTCGCCACCCTGTGGACAAGCCCCTCTTCGTAAGAAAACTCAGGTCAGCCGGTGCCGACAAAGACGACGAACAGCAGCCAGACCACCGGAGCGGTCGGCAGCAGCGAGTCCAGCCGGTCCATGATCCCGCCGTGGCCCGGAAGCAGCGTGCCCATGTCCTTGATGCCGAGATCGCGCTTGATCATCGACTCGCCGAGGTCACCGAGCGTCGCGCTCGCCGCGACCGCGAGACCGAGCAGCAGACCCTGCCACCAGGTCCCGTCGTCGATCAGGAACTGCATGCACAGCGCACCCGCGACCATCGCGAACGAGACCGCACCGAGCAGCCCCTCACGGGTCTTGCCGGGGCTGATGCGCGGCGCGAGCTTGTGCTTGCCGAAGCGCCAGCCGACCGCGTACGCACCGGTATCGCTGACCACGGTGAGGAGCAGGAAGGTCAGCACGCGCTGCGGACCGTCGTCCGCCGTGAGCATCAGGGCGACGAAGGTCGCGAGGAACGGCACGTAGAACGCCGCGAACACCCCGGCCGTGACGTCCTTGAGATAGCCCTCGGGCGGCTCGGTCATCCGCCAGACCAGGACCGCGAGCGCGGTCAGGGCCATCGCGACCCAGGCGCCTTCGGCCCCGCGGACATAGCCGGCGACGACCATGGCCGCACCGCCGACCGCGAGCGGCACCAGCGGGGCCTTGATCTGCTTGCGCTCCTGCAGCCGTGCCGTGAGCTCCCACAGACCGACCACGACGGCGATCGCTATCACGCCGATGAAGACCGCTTTGACGATGAAGAGCGACGCGATGATCACCGCGCCGAGCCCGACACCGACCCCTATGGCCGCCCGCAGATCCCGGCCGGCCCGCTTCTTCTGCTTGGGCGCGGCAGCGGGCGCGACCGGTGCCGAAGGAACCCCGGCTTGCGGCCCGCCCTGGTCCCAGGCCCGCTGCGCGCCCTGGTCCCCGGCCTGCGGCGCCGCGTGCCGCGGCGGCTCGGAAGGCTCACCCGAGGGCGAGGGGGCGGCGCTGGGCATGGGCTCCTGTGGCATCTCGTCGCGGAACAGGGGGCCGCTCAGCCGAGTGGCCCCCGTTCCGTACTGGTCCTGGTCCGCGCCGGCAGCCGTCTGCACATCAGTGACATCCGGTACGACAGGCATGGGCCGGGTCTGCTGGACTTCCGGCTCATCGTAGGCAGGACCCGCCTCCGGGCGCCCCTGGACAGGGCCCATCTCGGGCGGTCCCCAATAGCCGGCCTGCGGCGGAGCCCCCCAGGAAGAGTCGTTCATCAGACCTCGAGCAGCTCGGCTTCCTTGTGCTTGAGCAGCTCGTCCACCTGTGCGACGTACTTGGAGGTGGTGTCGTCGAGCTCCTTCTCGGCGCGACGGCCCTCGTCCTCGCCGACCTCGCCGTCCTTGACGGCCTTGTGGATGGTGTCCATGGCCTTGCGGCGCACGGCGCGGATCGAGACCTTCGAGTCCTCGGCCTTGCTCTTGGCGACCTTGATGAACTCGCGGCGGCGCTCCTCGGTGAGCTCGGGGAACACCACCCGGATGATATTGCCGTCGTTGCTCGGGTTGACGCCGAGGTCCGAGTCGCGGATCGCCTGCTCGATGTTGCGCAGTGCGCTCTTGTCGAACGGGGTCACCACGGCCATCCGCGGCTCCGGCACCGAGAACGACGCCAGCTGGTTGATGGGCGTGAGGGCGCCGTAGTAGTCGGCCACGATCTTGTTGAACATCGCCGGGTGCGCACGCCCGGTGCGGATCGCGGCGAAGTCGTCCTTGGCGACCAGGACGGCCTTCTCCATCTTCTCCTCGGCCTCGAGGAGGGTCTCTTCGATCACCACTTGCTCCTGCGTGTCTTGAGTGGCCCGGCATGCACGGGGCGGCCGGCTAAGTCCGTCTCTTTCCTGCACGGTGTCCGACCGGCAGGGCTTTGTCCATCCCCGCTACGTACGCGGGGACCGGCCCGGAACCAAGGAGGTCAGCTCCGAGTGCCCTGGTCGCTCACGAGCGTGCCGATCTTCTCACCCTTGACCGCGCGAGCGATATTGCCCGCCGTAATGAGCTCGAAGACAAGAATCGGCAGCTTGTTGTCCCGGCACAGGGTGATCGCGGTCATGTCGGCGACCTTGAGGTCACGCGTGATGACCTCGCCGTATTCGAGAGCGTCGAACTTGACCGCGTCGGGGTTCTTGTTGGGGTCGGAGTCATAGACCCCGTCGACACCGTTCTTGCCCATCAGCATGGCCTCGGCGTCGATCTCGAGGGCGCGCTGTGCGGCGGTGGTGTCGGTGGAGAAGTACGGCATGCCCATACCGGCACCGAAGATGACCACACGGCCCTTCTCCAGGTGACGCACGGCGCGCAGCGGGATGTACGGCTCCGCGACCTGGCCCATGGTGATGGCGGTCTGGACGCGGGAGTCGATGCCTTCCTTCTCCAGGAAGTCCTGCAGGGCAAGGCAGTTCATGACGGTGCCGAGCATGCCCATGTAGTCGGAGCGGGCCCGGTCCATACCGCGCTGCTGCAGTTCGGCGCCGCGGAAGAAGTTGCCGCCGCCGATGACGACCGCGATCTCGAAGCCGTCGCGGACGACCGCGGCGATCTCGCGGGCGATGGCGTGCACCACGTCGGGGTCGACGCCGAGGCCGCCCCCGCCGGCGAACGCCTCGCCGGAGAGCTTCAGCAGAAAGCGGCCGGACTTCTTGCCGTCATCGGCATGGGACATGGAATTTCTCCCTAGTGGTGCCGTGGTGCACATTCCATGGTGCACATACAAGAAGGCCATTGCCGGGGGGTGTTGAATCCCTGCGCGGCAATGGCCTCCTCGTCAGATCTACAGTCGTCCGCACGCCCGCACGAGGCGTGGGCGGGCGACTGGCGTCGACCCTATCGGGGTCTACCGTCGGTCGCGGTACGGACTCAGATGCCGACCTTGATGCGCGAGAAGCGCTTCAGGGAGACACCGGCCTCGGCCAGGACCTTCTCGACGGACTTCTTGTTGTCGAGCGCGTACGGCTGTCCAAGAAGGGTGGCGTCCTTGAAGAAGCCGTTGACGCGACCCTCGACGATCTTCGGGAGCGCGGCCTCCGGCTTGCCCTCGGCGCGGGTGGTCTCCTCGGCGACGCGGCGCTCGGACTCGACGACCTCGGCCGGAACGTCCTCACGGGTGAGGTACTTCGGCGCGAAGGCGGCGATGTGCTGCGCAATGCCCTTGGCGGTCGCGGCGTCGGCCTTGTCGAGCTCGACGAGAACACCGATCTGCGGCGGCAGGTCGGGCATCGTGCGGTGCATGTAGGCGTAGACGAAGCCGTCGTTGTACTGCGCGAAGCGGTCCAGGACGATCTTCTCGCCGAGCTGGGCGTTGGCCTCGTCGACGTACGCCTGCACGGTCTTGCCGGCCTCGATCTCGGACGCGAGCAGCGCCTCGATGTCGGCCGGGGAGGTCTTGGCGACGTGCTCGGCGATCGTGTTGGCGACGGCCTGGAACTTGTCGCCCTTGGCGACGAAGTCCGTCTCGCACTTCAGCTCGACGATGACACCGGAGGTGTTGTCGTCGGCGATGACGGAGACGACCGCGCCGTTCTCGGCAGAGCGGCCCTCGCGCTTGGCGACGCCCTTCTGGCCCTTGATACGGAGCGCCTCGACGGCCTTGTCGACGTCGCCGTCGGCCTCGTCGAGCGCCTTCTTGCAGTCCATCATGCCGACACCGGTGAGCTCACGGAGCTTCTTGACGTCGGCGGCGGTGTAGTTCGCCATGATTCAGTGAATCTTTCTCGAAGTCTTTGGACGAAGGTCTACGGGTGAACGGCGGGGGCCCTGGGGCCCCCGCCGTCACTTACCGAACCTGGAACCGTGCGGCGTCAGGCCTGCTCGGCCTCGGCGGCCGGGGCCTCGGCGGCGGGGGCCTCAGCGGCCGGAGCCTCGGCGGCGGGGGCCTCAGCAGCAGCCTCGGCCGGCTTCTCGGCCTCGGCCTCAGCAGCGGCCGGAGCCTCGTCGGCCTTCTTCTCGCCCTCGAGGAGGTCGCGCTCCCACGCGGCGAGCGGCTCGCCCGCGGCCTTGTCACCCTCGGCGCCCTTGCCGGCACCGGAGCGGGCGATGAGGCCCTCGGCGACGGCGTCGGCGATCACGCGGGTGAGCAAGGTGACGGAGCGGATCGCGTCGTCGTTGCCCGGGATCTTGTAGTCGACCTCGTCGGGGTCACAGTTCGTGTCGAGGATCGCGACGACCGGGATGTTGAGCTTCCGGGCCTCGCCGACAGCGATGTGCTCCTTCTTGGTGTCCACGATCCAGACGGCGCTGGGCACCTTGGACATCTCGCGGATACCACCGAGGGTCTTCTCCAGCTTGGCCTTCTCGCGCGAGAGCACGAGAAGCTCCTTCTTGGTGAGACCCGACGCGGCGACGTCGTCGAAGTCGATCTGCTCGAGCTCCTTGAGGCGCTGCAGACGCTTGTAGACGGTCGAGAAGTTGGTGAGCATGCCGCCCAGCCAGCGCTGGTTGACGTAGGGCATGCCGACGCGGGTGGCCTGCTCGGCGATGGCCTCCTGCGCCTGCTTCTTCGTGCCGACGAACATGACCGTACCGCCGTGGGCGACGGTCTCCTTGACGAACTCGTAGGCGCGGTCGATGTACGACAGCGACTGGAGAAGGTCGATGATGTAGATGCCGTTGCGCTCCGTGAAGATGAAGCGCTTCATCTTCGGGTTCCAACGACGGGTCTGGTGACCGAAGTGGACGCCGCTTTCCAGCAGCTCCCGCATCGTGACGACGGCCATGGCCGTACTCCTTGTGTTTTCTCGGTTATGTGCCTGACGCCCTCGCGCACCCCTGCCGCATACCGATGAGGTACGGGACCGATGGGGCGCTGACTCCGACGGCTGCGAAAGCGGCGGAGTCGGGGCGTGCGAAGTCGACCCGGTGACCCGGATCGCCACATGAAGTGTACGGGACCCGGAAGGCACCGGGTGACGCCGCTGTCCACAAGCGGCCGGTTATCCACAGTTCACGGCCAAGATCCGCTTGATTCCGGGGGTTCTGGGACCGTGCCGGGCATGAACGAGAACCTGATCCGGAGGGCGGCCGGACGATTGCGGAGGCCGCGGGCGAGCGTCGTGACCGTGCTGCTCGCAGCCGTGACCGTGCTGTTCGCAGCTGTCGCGGGGGTCCTGCTGGGACCTGGGACTACGGCTTGGGCTGCCGTGGACCTCCCGGCTCCCGCTCCGGCGCCGGACGGCGACCGCGCCTGGCCCGTCGGCGACCGGCCCCCGGTCGTACGTGGCTGGGATCCGCCCGCGGCGGCGTACGGGGCCGGCCACCCGGGCGTCGGCCTCGCGGGCGCCCCTGGCACTGCTGTGCGGGCGGCGGCTGGCGGCACGGTGTCCTTCTCGGGCCGGGTCGCGGGACGGGGCGTGCTGTCCATCGAGCTGACCGGCTCGGGCGACCCTCCGCTGCGTACGACGTATGAGCCGGTACGCGCGGTCGTGGACGAGGGCGACGAGGTGAGCGCGGGCGAGGTGGTCGCCGTCCTGGAGGACGGCCCGTTCCACTGCCCTGGTGCCTGCCTGCACTGGGGCCTGCTCCGCGGTGAGACCTACCTCGACCCGCTCGGCCTGCTGCCCCCGTGGATGCTGCGCCGGGGGCCGTCCCGCCTGCTCCCTGTCTTCGACGTACCGGAACCGGGGGCTGGATCAGAGCCGATGCCGGTCGGGGCGGCAACGATGGCGGGCCCGACGGACACGGTGCAGGCCGCGGTGCTTGCGCTGGCTGCTGGTCTGGCACACCGCCGCCTCAACCCGGCCCCGCCAAGAGCCCTCAACCGCAAACGCCCCATTGCAGAGCCCTCAGCCGCAAACGCCCCGCAACGCCATCCCCACAGCCGCATCCGTGATCGCGGACTGATCCCCCACCGCCCCGCCCTCGATCCGCCGCACCGCCGCGTCCACCACACCCTGCAGCAGCATCGCCGCCATCCGAGGCTCCTCCTGCCCCAACGCCGCAAGCGCCTCGACGATCATCGCCACAAGCCCACCGTGCGCAGCCCGGATCTTCTCCCGCGCCCCGGCGTCGAGCTCGCTCGACGAGATGGCGACCACGGCGCGGTGCCGCTGATCCCCCACCAGCGCGAGCTGAGAGCGCACATACGCCTCGACCTTGCCCTCGGGCGTCGAGGCCGCCTCCATCGCCGACTCGACCTCGGCGGCCCACACCGGGAAGTCGACCTCGCACAGCTCCTCGACGACCGCGGCGCGCGAACGGAAGTACTCGTAGACCGACGACCTGGCCAGGCCAGTCCGCTCGGCGAGCGCGGGGAAGGTCAGCGCCTCCGTACCGCCCTCGGACAGCAATGAGCGCGCGGCGTCGAGAAGAGCGCCACGCTGCATCGACCGGTGCTCGGCCACAGAGGCCGCTCGAATCCTTGGCACGGTTGCCACTCTACGGAGCCACGCCACTCCCTGGGGAGCACACACGTCCCCTGCACGCCCCCACCGCACCCGCGAGCACCGGCACGGACCTGTTCGGACGGACCTGTTCGGACGAATCGGTTCGGACGGACCGGCCAGGCCCGGGTCCGCACCACCGGCCCGACACGGTCCGCACCCCCGGCCCGACACGGTCCGCACCACACCACACAGCAGGGCTCGGCCCGGCAGTACCGATTCAGCGACCGAAACTCGCCAGCTTCGCGCGCAACTGCAGCACCGACTTCGTATGGATCTGGCTGACCCTGCTCTCCGTGACACCCAGCACATTGCCGATCTCCGCGAGCGTCAGACCCTCGTAGTAGTAGAGCGTGACGACGGTCTTCTCCCGCTCGGGCAGCGTGTTGATCGACCGCGCGAGCAGCCGCCGCAGCTCGCGGTCCTCGGCGACCTCGACCGGATTGTCGGCCGCGGTGTCCTCGAGCGTGTCCATCAGGCTGAGGCGGTCGCCTTCGCCGCCCACGTGCAGCAGTTCCTCGAGCGCCACCACGTTCGCCAGCGACAACTGGCTGAAGACCGCGTGCAGTTCCTCGACGGCGATGCCCATCTCGGCCGCCACCTCGGTCTCCGACGGCGTACGCCGCAGCTGCGCCTCCAACGTGGTGTAGGCGCGCTCGACATTGCGCGCCTTCTGCCGCACCGAGCGCGGAATCCAGTCCAGCGCCCGGAGTTCATCGATCATCGCGCCCCGGATCCGCGTGATCGCATACGTCTCGAACTTGATCTCGCGCTCGATGTCGAACTTCTCGATCGCGTCGATCAGACCGAACACCCCGGAGGACACGAAGTCCGCCTGCTCCACATTGGGCGGCAGCCCGACGCTCACCCGGCCCGCCACATACTTCACCAGGGGTGAGTAGTGCAGGATCAACTGCTCGCGCAGCCTTCCGTCGCCCGTTGTCTTGTACGACCGCCACAGCTCGTCGAGCGACGCGGGTGCGGGTGGCCGCACGCTGCCGCGGGCGGCTGGGGGAACTGCCGCGCGGTCAGACCCGGAGGTGTGCTGGGGCATTCGTCGCCTTGTTGCCGTTCTGTGGAGCCGTGAAGTGAAGCTGAGTTGGCCTTGTCGAAGTCGGAAGTCTTGTGAGCGTAGCGTGACTGGAGTGTCGCAGTGTGCGAAGGGCAGGGGATCACCCCTGCTCGTATGGGCTCGAATACGCGTCGCCCGCTGACGTTCACGGCGCCGTCCGCGATCGCCCGAAAGGCCCGAATCCCAGGATCCGCCTAGGTCACGGCCGATCCACCGGACGGCTCAACCTCCCGTGTCAGTCCTCCTTTCGCCCGGCACAGACCGGGTTGACGGCCTGGCGTGTCAACTGCCAGCCCTCGCCGTGTCGTTCGACGAACCCCAGGGACTGCAGCTCGTACAGCCTGCCGACCGCCGCGTCCACACCGGTCTGTGCGCTGCGCGCGATGTCCTTGGCCGTGGCGGTACCGCGCGCGGGCAAGGCCTCGAGAACCCTGGCCGCGAGCGGTGCGAGCAGATCGCGCGCCACGACCGGACCGCGGCGTTCGGGAGCCAGCTCGCCCATCTCTCCGACCAGTTCGACGATGTCGGCGGCGTCCGCGACCAGCACGCCCTCGCCGCGCAGCAGTTGGTGCACCCCGGCGGAGAGCCCGCTGGTCACCGGTCCCGGCACGCCCATGATGTGCCGGCCCAGCCGCTGGGCACGCCGAACGGTCACCAGAGCCCCGCTGCGCAGCGCGGCCTCGACGACGACGGTGCCCCTGGTCAGCGCGGCGATGACGCGGTTGCGCTGGATGAACCGGTAGCGCGTCGGGTGCGAGCCGGGCGACAACTCGCTGAGCAGGAGGCCTTGTTCGGCAATCCGGGCGAAGAGCTGCTTGTGGCCTGCCGGATACACCTGGTCCACGCCGCAGGCGAGCACGGCGACCGTGGCACCGCCCTCGCACAGCGCACCGCGATGCGCGGCTCCGTCGATCCCGAACGCACCCCCCGACACCACGACCCACCCGCGCTCGGCAAGTCCCGCCCCCAGTGTCTGGGCCATGTGCGCACCGTAGGGCGTACAGGCCCGTGACCCGACGACGGCGACCGACCGCAGCGCCCATATCCGCAGCGAGGACTGCCCCTTGACCCAGAGTCCGATCGGCCGCGAGTCCCCCAAGTCGTCCAGCTGCAGCGGCCATTCGGCATCCCCGGGCACCACGAACCGCGCCCCGCAGGCCGTCGCCGCTTCCAGATCCCGCTCGGGCCGCGCGGCGAGCAGCCGTTCCCTGAGCCCCGCGAGCCGTGCCGGTTTCACCCCACCGAGCGTCTCGTCTCCGGCCGCGATCCGCTCGACGGTCCCCCTGGCGCCGTAGGCACGCAGCCACCGCCCACCGCTCTCGTCCCCTGGTTCGAACGTCCGCGCCAGGGCAACACGAGCCAACCGTTCCCCCTCACGCACCCCGACTTCCCGACCACCCGGCTCCCCCTCGCACATCACGCCCTCCCGACCACCCGACTCCCCCTCACGCATCACGCCCTCCCAAGCCTCCGACTCCCCCTCAGTCACTCCGGCGTCCCAACCAGCCCGCGCCCCTTCACGGACCCCACGCTCCCCACCAACCCACTCCCCCTCAACGCCCGGTCCCCCAAAGGCAGGCGGCACCCCCTCCTCCGTCATGCGCCCGCCTCGATCACCATCGGCACCCCACGCGAGATCCCGGTCCGCAACTGCAGCGCGAGGTCGACATCCGCCGCGTCGGGGCGCGCGTGCCCCGCCAGGTCGGCGATCGTCCAGGCCACCCGCAGCACCCGGTCGAGTCCACGGGCCGTCAGCAGTCCATGTTCGAGATCCCGCTCGGCGCCCACCATCGCTCCCGGCGCGGCTCGCCACCGCGTACGCAACTCATGCCCCGGCACCTCGGCGTTGGTCCGCCACGGCGTCCCGTCGAGCCTGGCCAGCGTGCGCTCACGCGCCGCCCGCACCCGGTCCGCGACCGTCGACGTAGGCTCCCCGCCGGCGAACTGTCCGGCGAGCTCCCTGCGGGTGACACGGTCCACCTCGACCTTGATGTCGACCCGGTCGAGCAACGGCCCGGACAGCCGGGCCTGATAGCGCCGCACCATCGTGGGCAGGCACTCGCACAGATCCCCCATCACGGTGAACTGCCCGCATGGACAAGGGTTCGCGGCAAGGACCATCTGGAACCGCGCCGGCAGCCGCACCACCCCCGCCGCCCGGGCCACGATCACATGCCCGGACTCGAGCGGCTGGCGCAGCGAATCCAGCGCTTTCGGGCTGAACTCGGGTGCCTCGTCCATGAACAGAACACCTCGATGCGCCAGGGACACGGCTCCCGGTCTGGGCAGCCCGTTCCCGCCTCCGATCAAGGACTGCATGGTCGCCGAGTGGTGCGGCGCGCAGTACGGCGGCATGTCGACCAGCGGCCGCCCCGGCGGCAGCATCCCGGCCACCGAGTGGACCGCCGTCACCTCCAGGGCATCCGCGCGGGTCAGCGGCGGCATGATCGCGGGCAGCCGTTCGGCCAGCATGGTCTTGCCCGCACCGGGAGGTCCGGACAGGAACAGATGGTGCCCGCCCGCCGCCGCCACCTCGATCGCCGTACGCGCCGACAACTGACCGACCACATCGGCCAGATCCAGCGGCCGCTCATGCTCGCCGACCCCCGACAGCCCGGTGCCGATCCCCGCTCCCGGCACATGCAGCCCGGCGAGCGAGGCGTCCGGGCGTCCTTCGTCGTCCTGCTCCTCATGGGGCACTGACTCGTCGTTGAGTACGGCGACGACCTGCCGCAGCGTCCGTACGCCGAGCACCGAGATCCCGGGCACCAGCTTGGCCTCCGCCGCCGTCACTTCGGGCACGATCACCTTCTTGAAGCCCGCCTCGGCGGCCGCGAGCACGGCGGGCAGCACACCGGGCACGGGTCTGACCCGGCCGTCGAGCCCCAGCTCCCCGATCATCACCACATCGGTGAGCTCACGGGGATCGATCCGCTCGGCCGCCCCGAGCACCGCACACGCCACCGCGAGATCGAACCCGCTGCCCGACTTGGGCACCGCGGCAGGGCTGAGCCCCACCGTGAGCTTCTTCTGCGGCCAGTCGCCCCCGGAGTTGACCACCGCCGAGCGCACCCGGTCGCGGCTCTCGGTGAGGCTCTTGTCGGGCAGCCCCACCAGCGTGAACGCCGCCACCCCCGGCTCCAGATCGGCCTGCACCTCCACGACGACGCCCTCGACGCCGACCAGGGTCACCGCACACGTACGGGCAAAGGCCATCAGGCCACCCCCCGCACATGCTCGACCACCGGAGCGCCGCGCGGCGGCAGCATCACGCCCACCAGATCGATCCGCACCCCGCCCGGCGGAGGTCCGCCATGGCGGCGCACCCAGTTCTCGGCGAGGGTGCGCAGCCGCTGCGCCTTCGCGGGCGTGATCGCGTCCATGGGGTGCTGAAAGGGCCCGTGCGCACCCGGTGGCCCGGCTCTTCGGGTCTTGACCTCGCAGATGACCAGCGCGTCACGGTCCATCGCGACGATGTCGATCTCGCCGCCGCGGCCCGCCCGCCAGTTGCGCGCCAGAATGTTCAGCCCGGCGTCGGTCAGCCGACGTGCCGCCAGGTTCTCTCCGTACTTGCCCAGTGCGCTGCGTGCGCTCATGGGGCGTCACCTCCGAAGTCGAATCTCCGAAGTCGAAGGTGACGCAGTCCCGCGAGAGTTGTTGATCTTGGTGGATAACCGGCGGGTTGTGGAAAACTCACTCACCCGCGCGAGGGAACTCAGCCGCCCGGCAGCTCGAGATCGCTCTTGTTGAGCTCCTCGATGTTCACGTCCTTGAATGTGAGCACCCGCACCTGCTTCACGAAGCGAGCCGGCCGGTACATGTCCCACACCCAGGCATCCGCCATGGACACCTCGAAGAAGACCTCACCCTGTACCGAGTGCACCTGCATCTCGTAGTCGTTGGTGAGATAGAAGCGCCGCTCGGTCTCAATCACATATTTGAACAGACCGACGACATCGCGGTACTCCCGGTAGAGCTTCAGCTCCATCTCGGTCTCGTACTTCTCGAGGTCCTCGGCGCTCATGGCATGTTCCCCTTCAGCCGTGCGTCCCCCTATTGTGCGCCAGCCCCGCCCGCCTCTAGACGATTTCCGTATCGAGGACCACGGGAGCGCCGGGGGGACCCTCGTCGAGCAGTGCGCTCAGCAGCCCGGCGAGCTTGGTCGGGTACACCGTCTCATGCGCGGCGAGGAGTTCCCCGCACGTCCACCACCGCAATCCCGCAACGCTTCGTCGCTCAAGCTCGGTCAGACCGGGCAGAGCGGTCGCGGCCACGACGTCGGCGGCGGCTTCGTGCGTCGTACGGGCCAGGAAGTACCACTCGTCCTGGTCCCAGCGCTGTCCGGCGAACGGGGAGGAGCAGACCCGCTTCCACAGCACAGGACCGAGTGCGACGTCCGTGATCCCGGTCTCCTCCGCCAGCTCCCGCAGCGCGGCCTCCTCGCGGGTCTCCTCGCCCTCGAGCCCACCGCCCGGCGTGAACCACCAGTCGTCCTCGGGATGATCCGGCTCATGCCCGTGCAGCAGCAGAATCCGGTCCCGCGGATCCAGGAGTACGACGCGTGCGACCCGCCTCAGTCCCACCGAGCCGTCAGGCCCGGGAGCGCGGTCACCGGACACCCGCCGGCTCCCTCCGCGCCGCCGGCCGCTTCCCGCGCCGGCCGGTCCGCTTGGCGATCGGCCCGTAGGCCGCACCGCCCAGGACGAGCACCGCGCCACCGATCACGGCGGAGATCAGCAGCCGCAGCGGACCGGGCTCGGAGATCCCGCCGGGCAGGTCCTTGAAGCCGGTGGGCTCGGGCAGCATGCCCTCCATCGGCCAGGCGATCGCCTCGACCCGGGCGTCGACCCCGGAGAGCGGCACCGCCCCGTTGCCCGCGTCCTCGAGATGGGCGCTGGAGTCGAGGGAAATGCTGCGGTCGTCGCCGAGCAGGAAGATACGGCCCTTCGGCACGGTCGTCGGCGGGAAGTTGGTGCCCGCGTCCCGCGCGCTGGTCGGCAGATACGGTTCTTCGATCGGCTCGCCGTTGACGGTCATCCGGCCCTTGGCGTCACAGCAGGCGATCTTGTCCCCGCCGACCGCCACGACCCGCTTGACCATGGGCAGATCGCCCCAGTCCTTCTCCTTGAAGACCACGACGTCGCCCCGCTTGACCTCGTCACCGTCGATCCGCTGGGCCAGCACGCGCTGCCCGCCCTGGATGGTCGGCGCCATGGAATTGGTCGGCACGGTGTACGGCTGGTAGACGAGCGCACCCCAGGCGAACCCGCCGAGGAACAGCACACAGCCGAGTGCCACGGCAATGCCCGAAAGGGTGCTGCCCAGTCGGCTCCCGCCCTGGTCCATACTGCGTGCTCTGTTCATCCCGGCCCGTCCCCACCTCGGAGAATCCGATCCCGAACGCACTCACTCCTGCACGTACGCCGGAAAGATCGGTGATCTGGGACGGCACCCTACCCGGCGGTACCGCCGCCAGAAACCCTCGCCCGGTACCGCCCGGAAGCCTCCACAGGATCAGGCCCGCACCGCCACGGGCGCGGGCCTGCGTCCACTCGGAATCAGGCCTGCGCGCGCAGGGCCTTCCGCCGACTCCACACCACGAACGGCACCGCACCCGCAAGACCCAGCGCACCTGGTGCGGCGGACATCGCGGCGGCCAGACCCGGCTGGTCGAAGGTGTCCGGCACCGGCAGCGTGGACCAGCGGGTGGGCGGCCAGGCGATCACGAAAGCGCGGCCCACGACATTGTCGACCGGCACGAAGCCGCCGCCCGGGTCGTCCTGGTGGTAGCGGGAGTCCATCGAGTTCTGCCGGTGGTCGCCCATCACCCAGAGCTTGCCCTCGGGCACCTTGACCTTGAACTGGCCGCCGTCGGGGTCGTCGGAGCACGCGGTGTTGCCCGGGAAGACATACGGCTCGTTGAGCGCCTGGCCGTTGACCAGGAGCGGGCCCGTGCCTTTGCACTCCACGGTGTCCCCGCCGACGCCGACGACCCGCTTGATCAGGTCCTTCTCCTCGGCGGACGGCATCAGTCCGATGAAGCTGAGGGCTTTCTGGAGGGCATTGGGCGTGGGGGTGGGCTCGCCCGCGAGCCAGTTGCCCGGGTCGTGGAAGACGACGACCTCGCCGCGCTCGGGCTCGGAGCCGAACCACGGCGTGAGCTTGTCGACCAGGACGCGGTCGCCCTGCTGCAGCGTGTTCTGCATCGAGTCCGAGGGGATCGAGAACGCCTGCACCAGGAAGGTCTTGATCAGCAGCGCGAGCAGCAGGGCGATACCGATGAGCAGCGGCAGCTCCTTCCAGAAGGAGCGCTGCTTCTTGGCACCGGAGGCACCGGACTCGCCGTCTTCGGCTTCACCGGACCGATCCGCATCCTGCACGGGGGACTCGGGGTCATGGGCGTCATCTGCACCGGCCGGACCACTGCCGCTGATCACTTCGCGTTCATCCTCGGGTTCGTCGTGTCCGGATCGTGCGCCGACGGCCAAATCCCCCACATCCACTCCTCGTTCCGTACCGCTGCCCGCGCCACAGACGGCGAAGGCCTACCACTCCCATAACGAGCGGGAGTTCCGCAGGGGTCGGCGGCAAAGTCGCCGCGCTGAAATCGTCCCGGGCCACCCTATGCGACAGCCCTGTGGCCGCGGTCGACCCGCCACGCGTGCTGTCCGCATCGGGCACGGAAGCGTACGCGCCGCGCTCCTCGAGGCCCCGCCAGTTGCCCACCGGCCAGGCGATCACCACGGCCCGGCCCACGACCTCGTCCTGGGAGATCGTGCCGCCCTTGCCCTCGTCGATATGGGAGCGCGAGTCCGCCGAGTCGGACCGGTGGTCGCCGAGGACGAACAGCCGTCCTTCGGGGACCCGTACGTCGAAGGTCTGGTTCGAGGGCTTGTCGCCGGGATTGAGATACGGCTCGTCGACGGCCACTCCGTTGACCGTGACGCGGCCGTCCTTGCCGCAGCATCTGACGCGGTCCCCGCCGACGCCGACGACCCGTTTGATCAGGTCCTGCTCGTTGTCGGAAGGCAGCAGCCCGATGAAGGTCAGACCCTGTTTGACCTGCTTGACGACCACGGGGTCGTCCTTGGGCTCGATCTGCTCCTTGGTCAGCCAGCCGCCGGGGTCCTTGAACACCACGACATCGCCGCGCTCGGGCTTCGAGCCGAACCACGGGGTGAGCTTGTCGACGAGCACCCGGTCCCCGACCTTGATGGTCTGCTCCATGGAGCCGGAGGGGATGACGAAGGCCTGCACCAGGAAGGTCTTGAGCACGAGCGCGATCAGGACGGCCACACCTATGAGGAGGGGTATCTCCTTGACCGCGGAGCGCCTGCGCCGGCGCTTGACCTTCCGCGCGAGTTTGCGCCGGTCGGCCCGCCCCGGCAGCACCGGTCCGCTGGTCGGCCGGGTGCCGGTGGGCAGCCGGGTGTCGGCCCGGTGATGGGCGCGCGGGCGGCCGCGGCTACCCATGGGGAGCCTTCGCTGCGCCGGCCCCCAAAGCGCTCCCCGGACCCTCGGGAACCCTGGCCAGCGCATTCCCCGCACCCTCGGGAACCCTGGCGAGCGCATCGGCCCCGCCGATGTCGGCCCACCGCCCGACCGGCCAGCCGACCCACTCCGCACGCCCGATGACCTGCTCGACCGGCAGGAAACCGCCGCCCGGCGAGCCGAGGTGGTCACGGGAGTCGCTGGAGTCGCTGCGGTGGTCGCCGAGCAGGAAAAGCGTGCCCTCGGGCACCACCACGTCGAAGGGAACGCTCGAGGGGGCGTCACCCGGCTGGAGATAGCTCTCGTCGACCGGCTCGCCGTTCACCTCGATCCTCCCCTTCTCGTCACAGCAGACGATGTGGTCACCGCCCACTCCTCCTACGCGTTTGATGTAGTCGGAGTTCCCGAAGTAGCCGCTGCCGTCGAACACGACGACGTCCCCGCGGCGCGGCTCGGACCCGAAACGGTACGCGAGTTTGTTGACCAGGACGCGGTCACCGTCGCGCAGCGTGGGCTCCATGGAGCCGCTGGGGATCAGGAACGGCTGCATCACGAAGTGGCTGACCAGGAGCAGCACCACCACGATCACCACCAGCCCGGCAACGAACCGGCGCAGCCCGGTGCTCAGCAGTTCGCCGGGCCGCAAACGCGCGGAGCGCGACCCCTCTTCCTGTGCCCCTGTGGGTATGGAAGAGCGGTCGCGCTCCGTGCTTCGTGCTTCGGTGTCCATCGGGGCCAGAGCCTATCCGGCCGCCTTTGGACGCTGGATCCGAGGATCCGTACGAGCCCGGGGGCCCGTACCGTACGAGCCCGAAAGGCCCGCGCGCGATCAGTTGTCGCGCTTCTCCTTGATCTTGGCAGCCTTGCCGCGCAGCTCACGCAGGTAGTAGAGCTTGGCGCGACGGACGTCACCGCGGGTGACGAGCTCGATCTTCTCGAAGATCGGCGAGTGCACCGGGAAGGTGCGCTCGACGCCGACGGAGAAGGAGACCTTGCGGACCGTGAAGGTCTCGCTGATGCCCGAGCCCTGGCGGCGGATGACGATGCCCTTGAACTGCTGGATACGGGAGCGGTTGCCCTCGATCACGCGCACGTGGACGTTGACGGTGTCGCCGGGGCGGAAGTCCGGGACGTCGCTGCGCAGGGAAGCGGCGTTCACGGAGTCGAGCAGGTTCGACATGATGTCTGCTTTCTTCGCCGATGCCACAGGTCATCGACGGGCAAGGTAGAGATGAGTTTCGGAGCTGGTTCGCCGGACGGGCGTCATGTCCCCCTGTGGCAGGGGCGCACGCTGGACGTACAGCAGCGACCTATTCTTCCACGGCCTCGCGTTTACGCCAAAACCGGCCGCCGGGCTCCGGCTCCCAGCCGAGGATCGAGAGCATCTCCCGGTCCTTCTTGTCGAATACGGCGGCGTCGCAACGCTCAATCAGATCGGGCCTGTTGGCGGTCGTACGCCGCAGCGCCTCGTCCCTGCGCCAGCGGGCGATCTTGCCGTGGTGGCCGCTGAGCAGTACATCCGGGATCCCGTGTCCACGCCACTCGGGCGGCTTGGTGTACACGGGGCCTTCGAGCAGATTGGCCATGGCGCCGGGCGCGAAGGAGTCGTCACGGTGGGATTCGGCGTTGCCGAGGACGCCGGGCAGAAGCCGGGCCACGGCCTCGGTGATCACCAGGACGGCGGCTTCTCCGCCCGCCAGGACGTAATCGCCGATCGACACCTCGTATACGGGCATACGCGTCGCGTACTCGTCCATCACGCGCCGGTCGATGCCCTCGTAGCGGGCCGGCGTGAAGACCAGCCAGGGCCGCTCGGAGAGCTCGACGGCGAGCTCCTGGGTGAAGGGCCGGCCGCTGGGCGTGGGCACGACCAGCGCGGGGGCGCCGACGCCCGCCTCGTAGCCGTCGGCGAGCAGCTCGTCGAGGCAGTCGCCCCAGGGCTCGGTCTTCATGACCATGCCGGGGCCGCCGCCGTAGGGGGTGTCGTCGACCGTGTTGTGCCGGTCGTATGTCCATTGCCGCAGGTCATGAACGTGCACATCGAGCTGTCCGCGGGCGCGGGCCTTGCCGACGAGCGAGACGTTCAGGGGTTCCAGGTACTCCGGGAAGATCGTGACGACGTCGAGCCGCATCAGGCGTCGCCGTCCTCGTCTTCGCGGGAGGAGGCGACCTCGGCGTCTTCGCGGGAGGAGGCGACCTCGGCGCGGTCGTCGATCAGTCCGGGCGGCGGATCGATCACGGCCCGCTGCTTCTCGAGGTCGATCTCGGTCACGATCTCCCCGACGAACGGGATCATGACCTCCGTGCCGTCCTCGCGCTCCACGATGAACAGGTCCTGCGAGGCGAGGTGCGAGATCTCGGTGATCCGGCCGATCTCGGTGCCGTCGGCGAGCACCACGTCCAGGTCCATGAGCTGGTGGTCGTAGTACTCGTCCTCGCCCTCGGGCAGTTCCTCGGGGTCGACGTCCGCGATGAGCAGGGTGTTGCGCAGCGCCTCGGCGCCGGTGCGGTCGCTCACGCCCTCGAACCGCAGCATGAGACGCCCGCTGTGCACACGGCCGGCCGCGATGGTCAGCGGTCCCGTGGAGGCCGGGTCGGTGGTCAGTACGGCGCCGGGGCCGAGCCTGAGCTCCGGCTCGTCCGTGCGCACCTCTACGGTGACCTCGCCCTTGATGCCGTGGGCGCGGCCGATCCGTCCGACTACGAGCTGCACTGTGTCTCCTGTTGCTTCACGACGTACGTACATCTTCCTTCACGACGTACGCACGCGTCCTGACGTACGACGACGGGCCGGGGCGGGCCGAAGCCCTCCCCGGCCCGTGCCGGTACTGCTGTGGTTCAGCGAACCTGGTCGACGTCGACGAGGTCGACGCGGACACCGCGGCCGCCGATGGCACCCACGACGGTCCGCAGGGCGCGCGCGGTGCGGCCGTTACGACCGATCACCTTGCCGAGGTCGTCGGGGTGGACCCGGACCTCGAGCACGCGACCGCGGCGCAGGTTCTTGGAAGCGACCTGCACGTCGTCGGGGTTGTCGACGATGCCCTTCACGAGGTGCTCGAGAGCCTCCTCGAGCATGCTCAGGCCTCGGTCGACTCGGTGGAGGAGGCCTCGGCCTCGTCCGCCTTCTTGTCGGCCTTCTTCGCCTTCGGCGTGATGGCCTCGCCCTTGGCGTCGTCACCCTCGATGCTCTTCGCGAACGCGTCGAAGGAGGCGCGCTTGTCTTCCTTCGTCTCCGGCTGCAGCAGCGGCGCCGGGGCCGGCAGGCCCTTGTGCTTCTGCCAGTCACCGGTGAGCTTCAGGATGGCCATGACCGGCTCGGTCGGCTGGGCGCCGACGGACAGCCAGTACTGGGCACGCTCCGAGTCGACCTCGATGCGCGAGGGGTTGTACGTCGGGTGGTACAGCCCGATCTCCTCGATGGCCCGGCCGTCACGGCGGGTACGGGAGTCGGCGACGACGATGCGGTAGTGGGGCTGGCGAATCTTGCCGAGACGCTTCAGCTTGATCTTGACTGCCACGGGAGTGGTGTCTCCTGGTCTATGACGTGGTTGGGCACATGAGATGCCACGTGGGGTTGCGGTACTCGGGTGCCCGATGGACGCGTCAGCCGGAGGCGAGAGGGTTCCTGTGCGGCTGTCGAGTACAGCTAGCCATTGTGCCATACGTGGCCGGGGCCCCGTCCCGGGCGGGCCCTCGACCACGGCGGGCGGGGCTCAGCCCGCCACCACCACCGCCTCCGGGATACGGAACGGCTTGCCGCAGCCGCCGCAGACGATCGGGGCCTGGGCCAGGACCGAGGGCACGACGCGGACATTGCGGCCGCAGTCGCAGACCGCCTTGACCCGGACACCACCGCCCGACGAGCCGTGCCGTGCGGCCGGACCGCGGAAGGAGCGGGCCGTGTCCGCCGAGGTCGCCGCCGTGTGCGCCTTGAGGGCGCGCTGCAGCCGCTCGATCGTCGGCCGGTAGCGCTTTCTGGCCTCCGGATTCAGCGTGACCAGTGAGAAACCGCTGCTCGCATGCGGCTCGGCCGGGTGGTCGAGCCCCATCTCCTCGGCGATCGAGAGGAAGCGGCGATTGTGGTAGCGCCCCGCGCGGGAGGTGTCACGGATGCCACGGGCCGCGGCGATACCGTGCACGGCCTCGTGCAGCAGACGCTCGAAGGAGAGCTCGGCGCCACAGGCGGACGAGGACTCCCCGATCAGGGATTCGGGCGCGGCAAGATCGGGCAGCTCGGGGTGGAACCGTTGAATCTCGGCCCACGCCTGCGCCAGCTCTGCGGCGAGAACAGGTGGTGTCGTGCTCACGTCGTGATAACGAGCCAAGGTGCCTCGGTGTTCCTATTCCGGGGCATCCCAAATAATTTGCCCGTACCAGTCAGTTGCCGCTCATACGGCGGGACGAGGGCGGGTGCGCTGATCTGCGGATTAGCCGCATACCTCGTACTAAGTGGGTACGTAGCGGCGTGTACGCCCCGGCGCGTAGAGCAAGCACACACGCCGGGGCGGCAGTTGTCACGCGGTACGCAAGAGGCTTTTCCGCCTCTTTAGATGCGGAGGTTCCGCATCAGTAGGCACGCGCCACGAGCGCGACCGCGCCCGGTTCGTCGTCGGACTGCGGGACCGAGCCGTCCTCGGCGACCAGACACCGTACGGTCACCGCGTTCTCCGCGAGCTTCGCCTCGCCCGCCTCGCCGAGCGTCGCCCACGGGATGCGGGCCCAGCCGCCGGCCGCGGCGACCTCGGCCGCCTCCGTGATCGTCGCGACCTCCGAGGTACGGGACTCACGGCGCTCCCGCGACTCCCGCAGGAGCTGGGCCTGGTCTTCCTCCAGGAGCCCGGGCAGCAGAGCGGCCAGCGCGTCGAGCGCGACCGGCTCCTTTCCGCCCGGGATGCGGCGTACCAGCATCGCCGTGCCGTTCTCCAGGTCGCGGGGGCCGACCTCGATCCGTACCGGAACGCCCTTGAGTTCCCAGTCGACCGCGCGCCGCCCGAAGGGGGTGTCCGTACGGTCGTCGACCTGGACGCGGATTCCCGCGGCCTTCAGGCGGTCGCCGAGCTCATGGACCTTGGCCAGAACCGCGTCATCGCCCTTGATCGCGAGGACAACGGCTTGAACCGGCGCCAGCCGGGGCGGGACGCGCAGACCGCTGTCGTCGCCGTGCGACATGATCAGGCCACCGACCATGCGCGTCGAGGAACCCCAGGACGTCTGCCAGACGAGCTCCTGCTTGCCGTCCTTGGAGAGGTACTGGGTCCCGAAGGCCTTGGCGAAGTTGGTGCCGAGCTCGTGGCTCGTGCCCATCTGGAGCGCCTTGCCGTCGCCCATCATCCCTTCCAGGGTCAGGGTGTTGACGGCTCCGGCGAAGCGCTCCTTCGGGGTCTTGCGGCCGAGGACCACGTCGATCCCGAGGACGTTCACCATGAAGTCGGCGTACACCTTCTCGTGGATGTGCGCGGCATAGTCACGCGCCTCCTCGTACGTGGCGTGCGCGGTGTGACCCTCCTGCCACAGGAACTCCGTCGTGCGCAGGAAGACCCGCGGCCGCATCTCCCAGCGCACCACGTTCGCCCACTGGTTGATGAGCAGGGGCAGGTCCCGGTAGCTCTGCACCCACTTCGCGAAGGAGGCATTGATGATCGTCTCGGAGGTGGGGCGGACCACCACCGGCTCTTCGAGCTCCTTGCCCCCGCCGTGCGTGACGACCGCGAGCTCGGGCGCGAAGCCCTCGACGTGCTGGGCTTCCTTGGTCAGATACGACTGTGGGATGAAGAGCGGGAAGTAGGCGTTCTGCGCGCCGGCCGCCTTGATGCGGGCGTCCATCTCCTGCTGCATCCGCTCCCACAGGCCGTAGCCGTACGGTCGGATGACCATGGTGCCGCGCACCGGGCCGTTGTCGGCCAGCTCGGCCTTGGTGATCAGGTCCTGGTACCAGCGCGGAAAGTCGTCCGCCTGGGGCGTGAGAACGGGTGCCTTTGCCATGGCGCGCATGGTACGTCCGGGGCTGCGCCGAAAGGGAGTTCATTTCCCCGGCCCGGGGCTCGGCGGGGCGCACTCAAGCTTTGCATTCGCCCTCTGGACGCGGGCGCGGATGGGGGGTTGTCTGGCATACGGGGGGAGTGCGGGCGCACCGCACGGGGGCGGGCAGTCCGGAACAACACCAACACATCGGCACACCGGCACACCAAGTCACCGTCGACACTCTCGGCTCTCTCGGCGATTGGGGCGCTCTTCATGACACCTACGCTCGCGCAACGGCACCTGACCCACCCGGGTACCAGCACCCCCCGGGCGACGGATGCCCAGCTACGCGCGCGTGACTGGGCGGAGATTCAGGAGCGGATGCTCGTACCGCTCTACGACGCGGTCCACGAACGACTCGAAGTAGGCGCCGGTACCCGGCTGCTGGGTCTCGGCTGCGGCTCCGGGCTCGCTCTCCTGATGGCGGCCACGCGCGGCGCCTCGGTCACCGGCGTCGAGCATCTCTGCCCCGAGCGGCTCGCCCTGGCACGCGAGCGGCTGCTGCCCGACGGACTGTGGGGCGACCACGCGGCCGACGCCCGGCTCATGGAAGGCGGGCCCGAGGCCGCGGTGGACGTCAGTCGTCCCCCGTACAACATGATCACCGCGTTCCAGCCGATCGGCTGTATGTCCGGGGACTCGGAGGGGCTCGCGCCCCTGCTCCAACGGGCGGCGCCGCTCGCCGACCGCGGGTCGCTCGTGGTGCTCGCCGGGTGGGGGCCGCCCGAACGGTGCACCACGTCGTCGGTGCTGCGGGTGGCGACACGGCTGGCGGATCCGCTGCGCTCCACGGGCAGTTGGCGGCCCTCGGAGCGGGACGATCTGGAGGACGTGGCCCAGCGGGCCGGGCTCAAGCCCGACGGCTCGGGACGGGTGGCCTGCCCGTTCGGCTACGCGGACATGGACAGCGCGGTGCGCGGACTCCTGTCGACCGGCCTGTTCGACGCGGCGGTCGGCGCCACGGACGCACGCCAGGTACGCAAGGAACTGACCGAGGCCCTGCATCCGCATCTGCGGAGGGACGGGACGGTGTGGATGGCGAACGTGTTCCGGTATTTGGTGGCGCGGACGAGGTGATGGGGGCGGGGCGGGGGCCCGGGCAGGCCCTCCCTCTCGGGGGAGGACGGGGTCCGGGGCAGACCCCTCCCTCCCGGGGGCCGAGCCCTTCCAAGGCTATCGGCGCCCACTGACAATCCCGCCGATCACTCGCCTTCTGACAACCCCGCCGACCACTCGCCTTCTGACAACCCCGCCGATCACTCGCCCCTCTGACAACCCGCCGTTCACTCCCCCTTCGTCAGCCGCGTGATCCCCGCCGCCCGATAGGCCTCCGCCTCGTCCAGCGTCTCGTTGGCCAGCAGTGCCTCCGAGAGTGCGTCCAGCTGGGCGCGGTGGTCGCGCAGTTGGCGGCAGGCGGCCTCGTAGCACTCGTCGACGATGCGGCGCATCTCGCCGTCGATCGCGTCGAGCGTCGAAGGCGCAGCGGTCAGGCCGTACGGGCTCTGGCCGTCGTTCGGGACCGCCGAGAGGCGGCCGACGCGCTCACTCATGCCCCAGCGGGCGACCATGCCGCGGGCGATGTTGGTGACCTGTTCGAGGTCGTTCTCGGCGCCCGTGGTGATCTCGTCGAAGACGACCTGCTCGGCCGCCATGCCGCCGAGCGCGCCGATGATCCGGCCGCGCAGATACTCCTCGGTGTACGCGTACTTGTCGGCGTCCGGAGTGGAGAGAGTGACCCCCAGCGCGCGGCCGCGCGGCACGATGGTGATCTTGCGGACCGGGTCCGCGCCCGGCTGCAGCATGCCGAGCAGCGCGTGCCCGCTCTCGTGGTACGCGGTGCGCCGGCGCTCCTCGTCGGGCATCACCAACGGGCGTTCGGCGCCGAGCTGGACCTTCTCCAGGGCGTCGGACAGGTCGGACTGACTCACCTCGGACTGCTTGCGCTTGACCGCGAGCAGGGCCGCCTCGTTGGCCAGGTTGGCGAGTTCGGCACCGGTCATACCCGGTGTCGTACGGGCGACCTGGGCGAGGTCGACGCCGTCCGCGAGCGGGATGTCGCGCGTGTGGATCTCGAGGATGGCCTCGCGGCCCTTGCGGTCGGGCGGGCTCACCATGACCGTGCGGTCGAAGCGTCCCGGCCGGGTGAGCGCCGGGTCGAGGATGTCGGCGCGGTTGGTGGCCGCGAGGACCACGACGCCCTCGGAACCGGAGAAGCCGTCCATCTCGGTGAGGATCTGGTTGAGCGTCTGCTCGCGCTCGTCGTGTCCGCCCATTCCGGAGCCGCCGCCGCGGGCCCGGCCGATGGTGTCGATCTCGTCGATGAAGATGATGGCGGGCGCCACCTTCCGCGCCTCGGCGAAGAGTTCGCGTACGCGCGAGGCGCCGACGCCCACGATCATCTCGATGAACTCGGACGCGGACGCGGAGAAGAACGGCACCTCGGCCTCGCCCGCGACGGCCCGCGCGAGCAGCGTCTTACCGGTTCCGGGCGGGCCCGCGAGGAGCACGCCGCCGGGCATCTTGGCGCCCATCTTGCGGTACGCATCGGGGTTCTTGAGGAAGTCGACGACATCGTTGAGCTCGCCCTCGACCTCGTCGATGCCCGCGACATCCGCGAACGTGGTGCGCTTGGCGCCCTCCAACTCGACCGGTTTCGGCGGCTGTTTGCGCCCCAGCATGCCGCCCGCGCCGCCGCCCATCCCTGCGGCCATCCGGCGGGCCATGAACATCCACAGGCCGACGAGCAGCAGGATCGGCAGAAGGGAGAGGAGCAGGTTGGTCAGGAGGCTCGGTTCCTTGTAGACCGGCTCCGCGGTGACGGTGACCTTCTGCTTGGTCAGCTCGTCCCAGATCTGATCGTCCGCCCAGCTCGGGCGCTGGGTGATGAACTCCTGGTAGTTCCCCTTGCCGCCGTCGGGGACCTCGGCTTCCTTCTTGAGGTCACCCTGGATCTGGTCGCCCTTGGCGTAGATCTTCTCGACGTTGCCGGCGTTCAGCTGGCTGCTGAACTCGGTGTACGAGATCGTCTTGGGCTTGTCGTCGCCGAAGAAGCCGAGCAGAAGGTTGGTCAGCAGATAGACGAGCAGCGCCGTCCACAGCAGGCTGCGCCAGGACAGCTTCTTCTTGGGCGGGGGCGGCGGCGGTGCACCCTCGGAGCGCCACGGCTGGTCGGTGCGGTCGCGCGGGGGCACGGGGCTGGGGGCTGTCACGCTCGCCATTATTCGAGAGGCGGGCATGTCCGGCATTTTGGGCACCTTCACCAAGCCGGGCATAGCCCCGCTTCACCAAGCCGGGCGCGGCTCCGCCGCGAGACCCTTGCACAATATCCAGGATCCTGGTTACTGTCGGCTGCGTGAACGGCATCGACGAGCGCTTCCTGACCCGCAACGGCCTCACCGCACGCCAGCTGGCGGTGCTGCTCCTCGGCCATGAGCCCGACACCCGGCTCCCCCGGCTGCGGGACTTCGCCGAAGAGCTGAAGGTCGGCAACGGCACGGTCCAGGCCGCGCTGCAGCTCCTGGAGGAATCGGGCGCCATCACCACCCAGGCCCGGGGCCACCTCGGCACGTTCCTGGTCCGCTCGGACCGCGCCATACTGTGGCGCCTCTCGGGTCTGGGCACCCTGCTCGCCGCGATGCCGCTGCCGTACTCACGGCGTTACGAAGGTCTCGCGACCGGGCTCCGGAGCGCTTGCGAGCAGGCCGGCGCCCCGTTCGCCATCACGTTCATGCGCGGTGCGACCGACCGGGTCACGGCGCTGGTCGAGCGGAAGGTCGACCTGGTCGTCCTCTCGCGCTTCGCCGCGGACCGGCTGATCGAGGCGGGCGAGCCCGTCGAGCTGGTCGCCGATCTCGGACCGGCCACCTATGTCGGCGCTCACGGGATACTCGTCCGCCAGGGCGCCGAGCCCACGCGGCCCGGGCTGCGGGTGGCGATCGACCATTCCTCGCAGGACCAGTCGATGCTCGTCGAGCGGGCCTTCGCGGGGCGCGACGACATCGAGTGGGTCGAAGCCTCGTACATGCAGCTGCGCGATCTCTTCCGGCACGCCCGCGTGGACGCCACGGTCTGGAACATCGACGAGGTGGACCGGCTCGGCGGCGATGTCGTGGACGTGCTCCCGCTCGGCGACGAGATCACCCGCGAGCTCTCCCTGCGCAACTCCTCCGCCGCCATCGTCGGGCGGTCCGAGGGTGCGCACGCGCTGGAAGCCGTACGGGACGGACTGGATCTCTCGCTCGTCACCGCGCTGCAGCAGGAAGTGCTGCGGGGCGAGCGGATCCCCTCGTACTGACCGGCGCCGGACCACTAAAGGGCCCGGTCAAGGGCCCGGTCAAGGACCCGGTCAAGGACCCGGTCAAGGACCCGGTCAAGGACCCGGTCAAGGACCCGGTCAAGGACCCGGTCAAGGACCCGGTCAAGGACCCGGTCAAGGACCCGGTCAAGGACAGGACCAAGGGCCCTCTTGAGAATCCAGAATCCTGGTTACTGTCCAAGGCAAGTGAAGGAAATGGCCCAAGTGAAGGAAGGGAAGGTCATGGACGATCAGCTCGCGCTCCGCATCCAGCTGTTCCGTGAGAGCGGTCAAGTCCGGCCCGAGGTGGCCGACTTCGTGACCGCCGAACTGATCGCGCTCACCGACGGGGGCCGCCGGGTCACCGAGGAGACCGCGGGCATGCTCACCAGCCATCTGATGATGGCGCTCACCCGCCTCCTGGCCGGCGAGCCGATCGAGCAGTTCCTCACCGACGAGCAGGTACGGGCCGAACTCGCCGCCCACCCCGAGGCCGTGACCCGCGCACGCGAGATCGCCGGGCGCGCCGGCACCGCACTGGGCGCCCATCTCCCGGACTCCGAGATCAACTTCCTCGCGATGCACCTGGCCGTCCTGGCCCAGCAGACATCCACCCGCTGAACCATCCACCATCCACCCGCTGAACCCCCCGCACACCCCACACGAGAAGGACAGCACCATGACGAAGATCCTCACCGGCGGCGTCGGCAAGGTCGAGGTCGCGGACACGGTCAAGCGGCTCGGGCTCGAAGGCGTCGAGGTCGTCGTGTCCAGCGACATGGACGCCGCGATGAAGCTGCGCGTCAACCAGGCCGACTTCTACCTCGGCACCTGCCACACCGGCGCCGGCGCCTCGCTCGGCGTCCTCGTCGGCCTGATGGGCCAGGCCGCCTGCCACACCTTCGGCCGGAGCATCCCCACCGAGGACGAGGTCGCCGCCCTGATCGCGAGCGGCAAGAAGGTGTTCGGCTTCGCCATGGACCAGATCGGCGAGGCCGCGCCGGTCATCGCCCGCGCCATAGCCGCACGCGGCTGAGACCCGCCGTAAGCACCCAGGGCACAAAGGAGTGACCTCGTGATCCCCGCCGCCTACCCGGCCGCCTTCGTGCAGAGCGACCCGCACACCCTCCAACTCGCCGCGGCCAACCTGGACTTCACGCTGCCCCAGCAGCTGATGGTGATCGCGCTGTGTGCGCTGACCGCGTACATCTCGCACATGGCGCTGGCCGTCTTCAACGACGGTGTACGGCCGTTCATGCTCGACTTCATCCAGAAGCGCACGACCCGCAGCGCCACCACGGCGGTGTCGTTCGGCCTCTCGGCCGGGTTCATCTTCGGTCTGGGTGCCCCGATGGCGCTGGTCTCCGGGGTGCTCAACCCCTGGCTGCTGTTCCTGCCCACCGACATCCTCGGCCTCCTGTCGCCGAAGAAGTGGCTGGCGCCGCTGCTCGGCGCGGGCTGGGGCGCGGTCGTCGTCTACGGGCTCGGCGGCGCGAACGACCTGGCGAAGAAGCTGCCCGTCGACTTCCTCGACGCGATGCAGCAGATGTCGACGCCGATCCTCTTCCTGTTCGCGCTCTTCCCGGTGCTCGCCGTCACCAAGCAGTTCGGCCGCCTCCGCGGCGGCATCGTCGGCGTGGTCGAGCTGGCGCTCGTGGTCATGACGATGAAGCTCTGGCCGACCGTGTTCCCCGGCGCGATCGCCATGGCCGTCGGCGTCCTGGCGCTCATCGGTTTCGCGATCGACAAGGACCTGAAGCAGCGCAGGGCCGACAAGGCCGCCGGAGTCTCGTACGAACTCCCCGAGGGTGTCGAGGACCCGATGGCCTCGCTGTTCAGCGCGAGCGCGGCCCGGCTGCGCAAGTACCTGCCGCTGTTCATGGTGCTCGGCGCCGGTGTCTGTGTCCTCGCGCAGATGAAGATCTTCGGTGGTGGCGAGGCGACCAGCTTCCTGATCGCCAAGGGCCAGTACGCGGAGGCCGCCCAGGTCGACTTCTACCGGGTGTTCGGCTTCATCCCGCTGATCGCGACGACCGCGCTCGCCTCCGGTGCGTACGGCATCGCGGGCTTCACCCTCGCGTATCCCATCGGCTATCTGATGCCGAACCCGTTCCTCGCCGCTCTCGCCGGCGCTGCGGTCTTCGCCCTCGAAGTCCTGGCCCTGTCGTACATCGGCAAGGCCCTCGGCAAGCTCCCCAGCGTCCGCGACTCCTCGGAGCATCTGCGCAGCGCGATCAGCGAAGCGCTCGGGCTCGCGATCCTCTTCGGTTCGCTGATGGCCGCCAATGCGATGGGCGGCGGCCTCGGCATCCTCATCTGCGGCGGTCTCTATCTGATGAACGAGGCCATGGGACGCCCGGTCGTGCGGATGGCCGCCGCGCCGGTCGCGGTGATCATCGGCGGCATCGTGCTCAACCTCCTGTACTGGATGAACCTGTTCACCCCGATCAAGGGCTGAGCCGGCCACCTCCTGAAGGAACAGCGGCAAGCCGCCTGAGAGAACAGCAGTAAGGCGTACGACATGAACCACCTGCAGACCGTTCTCGGCCCCCTCTCCCCCACCGACGTGCACGGTCCCGCACTCGCCCACGAACATCTGGCCCTTGATCTGGACCGCTCAGGCGACCGGGCCGCCGCCCTCGACCCGCAGGTGCACGGGCCGCGGATCACCGGGGAACTCACCTCCCTGCGCGAGGAGTTCGGCCTCGCTCTCGTCATCGAGCTGACCTGCCGGGGCATGGGCCGCGACGTCGAGGCCCTGGCGCAGATGGCAAAGGAGTCCGGGGTCGCCGTGGTCGCGGCGACCGGCTGGTACTACGAGCCCTTCCACCCCGAGGAGATCGGCGACGCGAGCGTCGAGCAGCTCGCCGGCACCCTGATCCGCGAGATCGACGGTGGGATCGGCGCCACGGGCATACGGCCGGGAGTCATCGGAGAGGTCGGCAGCCACGGTGATACGCCGAGCGAACCCGAGACGCGTTCCCTGCTCGCCGCCGCCGAGGCGGCCACCGCCACCGGGCTCTCCGTCGCCACCCACGCCCAGCTGGGGCGCGGCGGTCTCGCCCAGCTCGACCTCCTGACCGGCGCGGGCCTGGCCCCGCACCGGATCTCGATCGGGCACCAGGATCTGCTCGACGAGCCGTCCGTGCACCGGGAGTTGGCGGCAAGCGGCGCGTACGTGGCCTTCGACACCGTCGGCAAGGAGAGCTACCAGCCCGACGCGACCCGGCTTCGGCTGCTCCTGGAGCTCCTGGAGGCCGGCCATGCCGACCGGGTGCTGCTCAGCTGCGATATCTCGCGACACGGCTATCTGGAGTCCGAAGGCGGCACGGGGTACGGCCACTTGTTCCGTACGTTCCTGGGGCAGGCCAGGGCCGCCGGTGTCGACGAGGACCTGATCGATCTGATGACGCGCCGCAATCCGGTGCGCTTCCTGACGGGCGGCGCCGCCGCCCACGAGGACGTATGAGATGAAGCTCCCCGAAGCTGAGATGAAGCTCCCCGAAGCCGAGACGAAGCTCCCCCGAGCCATGAAGCTCCCCGAGACCTTCCCGCTGGCCACGGTCCCGCTCCAGGACGCGATCGCCCGGCAGTTCCGGCTGATGGAATGCGTGGCCGCCCACTTCGAGGGCGAGCAGTTGTTCAGCGCCGACGCCGGGGTCGTGCCCGGGCTCGGCAGGCCGCGTACGACCGCACGCGTCGAGGCCGTGCTCGCCGACTTCTTCGGCGCCGAGGACGCGGCGCTCGTCCAGGGCGCGGGCACCGGAGCGATCCGGGCCGCGCTCACCACGGCGCACGGACCGCTGCTGATCCACCGCGCGCCCATCTACCGCAGCACCGAAGTCACCCTGCGCGGCCTGGGCATGGAGACGGTCGAGGTCGACTTCAACGACCGGGCCGCCCTGGACAAGGCCCTCGCATCCGGCCGCTTCACCTGGGCCTACGTGCAGCACACCCGCCAGCGCCTAGGCGACTCGTGCGACCCGGGCGAGGTCCTCGCGGCCTGCCGCGCGGCCGGGGTGCGCACCCTCGTGGACGACAACTACGCGGTGCTGCGCACGCCCGCCGCCGGAGTCGAACTCGGCGCCGACGCCTCGTGCTTCTCCCTGTTCAAGCTGCACGGGCCCGAGGGCGTGGGCGTCGTGGTCGGCGCCCACGATGTCGTCGAACGAGTGCGGGCCGACAACTACTCGGGCGGCGGCCAGGTCCAGGGCCACCAGGCCCTCGACGCGCTACGGGCGCTGACCCACGTACCCGTCATGTGGTCGGTGCAGTCGCAGGTCGGGGCCGAGGTCGCCGAGCGGCTGACGGCCGGCGAGGTCGAGGGCGTGGCGGAAGTGCGGATCGCCAACGCACAGGACCGCTGCCTTCTCGTACGACTCGACCGCCCCGTCGCCCGTGAACTCCCCGCCGTCGCGGCGAAGTTCGGAGCCGCCCCCTATCCCGTGGGCTCCAACTCGCGCTACGAGATCGCCCCGCTCTTCTACCGGATGTCGAGCTCGTCCCTCGACGACGCACCCGAGCTCGCCGACTGGACCGTACGGATCAACCCGATGCGGGCCGGCGCCGACCTGGTGATCGGCATCCTGCGCCAGGCCCTGGCCGAGTTGCCCGCGCCCCACGGCGGTGAGCCAATCCCGTCCCACGGCAATGAGCCACTCCCGCCGCACAGCGATGAGCCGCTCCCGCCCCGCACCGACAAGCCCTTCGCGCCCCACAGCAAGGACTGAACGACCGTGTTCCTCGACACCCTCCTCGCACGCAACCCCGCTCTGGCCGATGCGGCGGCCGAGCTGCACCGTTCGGGAGCGATCCCCCCGGACACCTACGTCATGGACCTCGACGCGGTCGAGGCCAACGCCGCCCTGCTCGCCGCCGAGGCCGAACGCCTCGGGCTCACCCTGTGGTTCGTGGTCAAGCAGTTCGGCCGCAACCCCGAGCTGATCAAGGCGATCGCCCGGCATATCCCGAAGTTCGCGGCGATCGACCCGCCCGAGGCGCGCATCCTGCACGATGCGGGCGCCCGGGCCGGAAACCTCGGCCATCTGGTGCAGATCCCGCACCGCCAATTGCCCGAGCTGCTCGCCTGGCGCCCGGAGACGGTCACGGTCTTCGACCTGGCGAACGCCCGAGCCGTATCGGATGCGGCGCGTGAACTCGGCTTCGTACAGGATGTGTTGATCCGCCTGGAAGGCGCTCCGGGCGCGGTGTATCCGGGGCAGGAGGGCGGGGTGCCGCTCGACTCCCTCGATGCCTTCGCGGCCGAGGTGGAGCAGCTCGACGGCATCCGGATCGCGGGCGTGACCGCCTTCCCGTGCGTCCTGTGCGACCCGGAGGACGGCACCCCGCGCGCCACCGCCAACTTCGAACTCGCCCTCAAGGCACGCGAGTTGCTCGCCGACCGCGGCCACAGCAACCTCAAGCTCAGCGCCCCGAGCGCCACCTCGACGGCCTCGCTCCCGCTGCTCGCCTCCCTGGGCGCCACGCACGGCGAGCCGGGCCATGCCCTGACCGGCACCACCCCGCTGCACGCGGTCGATCCCGGCCAGCCGGAGACACCCGCGTACGTGTACGTCACCGAGGTCGCCCACACCCTCGCCGACGGCCGACCGGCGGTGTACGGCGGCGGGTTCTACCCGCGCGCCGGCATCAAGGAGGCGCTGCTCCCGCGGACGGGCACCCGGCTCACCGTCCTCGACTCCCCCGCCGAGAACATCGACTACTACCGGCTCCTCGAAGCCTCCCCCGAGGCCCGCGCGGGCGACACGGCCCTGCTCGCCTTCCGTACGCAGATCTTCGTGACCCGCAGCAATGTCGCGGTCGTCGCCGGCCTGTCGACCGGCAGCCCACGGCTCACCGGCCTGTACGACGCGCTGGGCCGCCCGCACGGCCCACTGGGCGTTCCGCACCCGGAGGTGACGGCATGAGCCGCACGGTCATCGTCGTCATCGACGGCTTCGGCGTGGGTGCGATGCCGGACGCGGGCGCTCTTCGCCCGGGCGATCTGGGGGCCGACACCTGCGGCCACGTACTCGACCACTGCGGCCGCACCCTGCACCTTCCCGCCCTGGGGAAGCTGGGCCTCGGCCTCGTCCATCCGCACGCCAGCCTGGCCCGCAGCACACCGCTGCCGGTCGCGGCCGGGCGCGCGGCGCTCGGCTACCCGGGCGCCGACACCTTCGCCGGGCATCAGACGATGATGGGCGCCGACTTCAGCAAGGTCACGGTGGCGCGGCTCGCGGAGCACTTGGACGAGGTGGGCTCCGCGCTGCGCGCGGCGGGCCATCGGGTCGAACTCCTCGGCGGAAAGCCCCTGTTGGTCGTGGACGGCGCCGTCCTCGTCCACGACAACCTCGAAGCCGACCCGGGCATCAACTGGAACACCTCGGGCCGCCTGGAGGACTTCCCCTTCGCGTCGATCCTCTCCATCGCGCGTACGGTGCGGTCCGTCGCACCCGTCGCCCGGGTGATCGCGGTCGGCGGTCACGCCACAGAGCCACTGCCCGCGTACGTACGGGACGGGGACGCCGGCACGATCGGCCTGGACACTCCGGCCAGCGGGTTCTACCTGGGCGGCGGGCTCGAAGTGCAGCATCTGGGCGCCGAGTTGGACCACACGCGCCAGCTGCCCTCGCTCGCGGCGGCCGCCGGGATCCCGGTCACACTGGTCGGCAAGGCGGCCGACATCCTGGAGTGCGCTTCCGCGATACGACGCCCTGCGGTGCCCACCGCCGAGGTCCTGTCCCACACGCTGGAGGCGGCCCGCCGCCCCGGTCTGGTCGTGGCCAACGTCCAGGAGACGGATCTGGCCGGCCACCAGCAGGACGTACGCCGCTTCGGGGAGGTCCTGGAACAGGTGGACGCCGGCCTCCTGGAGCTCCTGTCGCTCCTGGACTCCCCGGGCGACCGTCTGATCGTCACCGGTGACCACGGCAACGACCCGACGATCGGGCACGCGTATCACACGCGGGAGTACGTCCCGGTGCTGATCCACCGCCCGGGCGCCCCGGGGGTCGAACTCCTGCCGGACGCGGGGTCGTTGGCAGATGTGGGGGCCACGGCTGCGGCGGCTTTGGGGGTGGATCCGGCGGGGCTGGCCAATGGGGCTGCTCTGCGGGTCGGGGTGGGCGAGGGAGTTTGATTCCCCTACCCGCCCCTTCCCGAAACTGGTGGCTACGCCCCCAGGCCCCAGAATCCGACCTTCGGCCGGATGGCCTCAATCGCCGGCCGGCCTGGATCAGCCCATGAACTTCTTGAACTCGTCCGGAAGCTCGAAGTCCTTGCCGCCCTGCTCACCGGCCGGCAGCCCGAACGCCCCACCACTCTGGGCCGCCTGCTCCCGCTTGGCCTGAGCCGCCTGCTCCTCGGCCTTGCGCTTCATCGGGTTGCCCGACTTCCGCTTGCCCTTGGCCTGCTTCTGCTGCTTCTTCTGCCGGCCGGGACCGCCACCCATGCCCGGCATCCCGGGCATCCCCGGCATACCGCCGCCCTGAGCCATCCGCGACATCATCTTACGCGCCTCGAAGAACCGCTCGACGAGGTTCTTGACCGCGCTGACCTCGACACCGGAACCCTTGGCGATACGGGCGCGGCGCGAACCGTTGATGATCGTGGCGTCCGCGCGCTCCGCCGGCGTCATCGACTTGATGATGGCCGCGGTGCGGTCGACATCGCGCTCGTCGATGTTGTTGATCTGGTCCTTGATCTGACCCATGCCCGGCAGCATGCCGAGCAGCTTCGAGATCGAGCCCATCTTCCTGACCTGCTCCATCTGAGCCAGGAAGTCGTCGAGCGTGAAGTCCTTGCCGCCCTTGGCGCTCTGCAGCTTGGCGGCCATCTTCTCGGCCTCGGCCTGCGAGAAGGTCTGCTCGGCCTTCTCGATCAGGCTGAGCATGTCGCCCATGCCGAGGATGCGGGACGCCATGCGGTCCGGGTGGAACGCGTCGAACTCGTCCAGCTTCTCGCCGTTGGAGGCGAACATGATCTGGCGGCCGGTCACGTGCGCGATGGAGAGCGCGGCACCACCGCGGGCGTCACCGTCGAGCTTGGAGAGCACCACGCCGTCGAAGCCGACACCGTCGCGGAAGGCCTCGGCGGTGTTGACCGCGTCCTGACCGATCATCGCGTCGACGACGAAGAGGACCTCGTCGGGCTTGACCGCGTCGCGGATGTCCGCGGCCTGCTGCATCAGCTCCTGGTCGATGCCCAGGCGGCCGGCGGTGTCGACGATGACCACGTCGTACTGCTTGGTCTTGGCGTACTCGATGGAGTCCTGCGCCACCTGGACCGGGTCACCGACACCGTTGCCGGGCTGCGGGGCGTAGATGCCCACGCCGGCGCGCTCGGCGACGACGCTGAGCTGGTTGACGGCGTTGGGGCGCTGCAGGTCACAGGCGACGAGGAGCGGCGCGTGGCCCTGCCCCTTCAGCCACAGGCCGAGCTTTCCGGCGAGCGTGGTCTTACCGGCACCCTGCAGACCCGCGAGCATGATCACGGTCGGGCCGGACTTGGCGAAGCGCAGGCGGCGGGTCTCGCCGCCGAGGATGCCGACGAGCTCCTCGTTGACGATCTTGATGACCTGCTGCGCCGGGTTCAGCGCCTGGGAGACCTCGGCGCCGGTGGCGCGCTCCTTGATCTGCTTGATGAAGGCGCGCACGACGGGCAGTGCGACGTCGGCCTCGAGCAGCGCGATACGGATTTCCCGTGCCGTGGCGTCGATGTCCGCCTCGCTGAGGCGACCCTTGCCGCGGAGGTTCTTGAATGTCGCTGCGAGGCGGTCGGAGAGAGTATCGAACACGGCGGTCGCGAATCCTCGGGTCGGTGGCGGGCGGGGGTTGTGCGCCTTCCAGGGTATCTGGCCGCGACAGTGGGCCGTCCGTGCGTACGGAACTAGCTGTCCGTGCGTACGGAACCAGCTGCCCGTGCGTACGGAACCAGCCGTCCCTGCCGTCACAACCAGCTGTCCGTACGCACGGAACCACTCGACCCACCCGTCCTCGAGGCCCTACCGCAACGCCCCCTCCACCGACCGCACCACCTCCGCCGCATCGGCGGCGGCCAGCGGTGCTCCCTCGGGGCTGGTCACGTAGAACGCGTCCACCGCGTTGGACCCCAGCGTGCTGACGTGCGCGGAGCGCACCATCACCCCGGCGCCCTCCAGCGCGCGTCCGATCCGGTGCAGCAGCCCCGGTGCGTCCTGGGCCCGCACCTCGATCACGGTCGCAAGGCGCGAGCCCGCCGGCGCGACCGACACCCGGGCCGGCGGCGCCACCGCGCCGCGGCGCCGCGGATAGGCCGCGTCCCGCTCGGCTAGGCGCGCCGCGATGTCGAGGGACCCGTCGAGGGCCCGTACGAGATCGGCGCGCAGCCGGGCCGCCTCGGGCAGCGAGCCGTACTCGGCGGCCACCCGCCACTGGAGCAGCAGCACGGACCCGGCACCGGCCCCGGAGCCGACCTCGTCCGGCAGGGAGATCGCCCCCAGATCCGCCGTCCGCACGGTGAGCCGGTGCATCGCGAGCACACCCGCCACCGCCGGCAGCACCCCCGGCTGGTCCGGCACGGCCACCAGGAGCTCGACGCCGACCGGTTCGTCCGCGGCACCGGCTTCCATCTGCGCACGCAGCGAAAGGACGGGCGCCCCGGTCCGGAACGCCTCCAGGGCGAGCCGCTCCTGCTCCACGGTGTTCGGGACCTGCAACGGATCCGGCACCGGATCGCCGGCGAGCAGCGCCCCCACGCGCTTCACGAGGTCGGCCACCAGGGACCCCCGCCACGTCGACCACGCGGCGGGCCCGGTGGCCAGCGCGTCCGCCTCGGTCAGCGCGTGCAGCAGCTCCAGCGTGGAGCTGGACCCCACGGCTTCGGCGACCGACCGGATCGTCGCAGGGTCGTCCAGGTCGCGCCGGGTCGCGGTGTCGATCAGCAGGAGGTGATGGCGTACGAGCGTCGAGAGGACCTCGACATCCGCGCGCTCGAAGCCGATCCGCGCGGCCACGTCCCGCGCGATGACCTCCCCCGCCTCGGAGTGGTCCCCGGGCCAGCCCTTGCCGATGTCGTGCAGCAGCGCGGCGACGAGCAGCAGGTCCGGCCGGTGCACCCGCCGCGTCAGCTCGGCCGCCTGGACCGCGGCCTCGACGAGATGCCGGTCCACCGTCCAGGTGTGCACGGCATTGCGCTGGGGCCGGCAGCGCACCCGCTCCCAGTCGGGAAGGAGCCGGGTGATGAGGCCCTCGGCCTCAAGGGCTTCCCACACCGCGACCGTCGGCCGCCCGGCCCCGAGCAGCGTCACGAACTGCTCGCGCGCCTCGGCCGGCCACGGTGTCGACAAGGGACGTGCCGCGCTCGCAAGGGCCCGTACGGCATGCAGGGAGAGCGGAAGACCGGCCTGCGCGGCGGCCGCCGCGGCCCGCAGCGGCAGCACCGGATCGCGCTCCGGCCGCGCGACACGTGCGAGCACGACCTCGCCGTCCTGCTCGACGACCCCCTCCGCCAAGGGGGTGCGCTCCGGCGCCGGCTTGGCGCCGAGCATCGCCCGCAGCCGCGGCTTCGCCTTGCGCGAGCGCAGCACCCGGCTCACCTCGCGCCAGGTCACATCGCTCGCGTACGAGATGGTCCGGGCCGCTTCGTATACCTGGCGAAGGAGTGCGTCGGCGTCCAACAGGCCGAGTGCGGAAGCGACTTGATCCTGCTCTTGCAGAGCGAGCCGATCCGTGGCCCGTCCGGTGACGAGATGCAGTGCGTCGCGTACGTCGAGCAAGTGCCTGCGCGCCTCGTCGAGCCCGGCCCGTGGCGCGTCGGCCAGCCAGGACGCCGCCACCGCCCGCAGCGCGGTCGCGTCACGCAGCCCGCCCCGCGCCTCCTTGAGGTCGGGTTCGAGAAGATACTGCAACTCCCCCTGCCGCTCGGCCCGTTCCTCGCACAGCTCCCGGAGCTCCCCCAGCCTGCGCGGTGCCTGGTTCCGCCAGTCGGCCAGCACGGCGGTGCGCAGACCGGCCGTGATCCCCAGGTCACCGGCGACATGCCGGGCGTCGAGCAGTCCGAGCTGGACCTTGAGGTCGTCGCCGGCCGTCTTGCGCGCCTCCCCCGACGTACGCACCGAGTGGTCGAGCGCGAGCCCGAGGTCCCACACCGGGTACCAGATGCGGTCGGCCAGCGCGGCGAGCGCGCCGGCGTCCGCGCTGCCGTCGTGCAGGAGCAGCAGGTCGAGGTCGCTGCGCGGTGACAGCTCACCCCGCCCGTATCCGCCGACCGCGACCAGCGCCGTCCCCTTCAGCGGCTGCGCGGTGAACAGGCCGGCCAGCCAGTCGTCCGTCAGGCGCGCCAGGGCAGCACGGCGCGGCGGCCCGGACTGCTCCCCCTGAAGGAGGCGCAGCCGGGCCGCCGCATAGCCACTGGGTCCTGAATCCCCCTGAGATTCCGTCACGGTGTCCGTAGTCGTCACCCAGCAGCTCCTTGCCTGTTCAGTTGCCCGTTCAGAGCGCGTCGGGCCCGCGCTCGCCGGTGCGGACGCGTACCGCCGTCTCCACCGGAATCGACCAGACCTTGCCGTCACCGATCTTGCCGGTACGGGCGGCCTTCACGACGACATCGATCAACTGCTCGGCGTCGTCGTCCTCGACCAGTACCTCGATACGGATCTTGGGCACGAGGTCCACCGTGTACTCGGCACCCCGGTACACCTCGGTGTGTCCGCGCTGGCGGCCGTACCCGCTGGCCTCGGTGACGGTGAGCCCGTGCACCCCGAAGGCCTGCAGGGCCTCCTTGATCTCGTCGAGCCGGTGCGGCTTCACGACCGCGGTGATGAGCTTCATGCGTCAACCTTCTTTGCGGGTGCGCTGCTGTCCTGGGCTGCGGCGGGCGGTGCGGGGACCGCTGCGGTACGGGAGGCCGTACCGCCGCCCGCGCCGCTGAAGTCGTAGGCGGACTCGGCGTGTTCGACCGTGTCGACACCCGTGACCTCGTCGTCCTCGGAGACCCGCATCCCGATCGTCTTGTCGATGACGAAGGCGAGGATGGCAGAGACCACCAGGGAGTACGCAAGGACACCGAAGACACCCGCGGCCTGCTTGCCGAGCTGCGAGGCGTCGCCCCCGTAGAAGAGACCCTTGACGTCGCTCTGCACACCACCGGTGGCGAAGAAGCCGACGAGCAGCGAGCCCACGACACCGCCGACGAGATGGACACCCACGACGTCGAGCGAGTCGTCGTAGCCGAACTTGAACTTGAGGCCCACGGCCATGGCGCACAGGACACCCGCGATCGCACCGACCGCGATCGCACCGAGCGGCGAGACCGCACCGCCGGACGGGGTGATCGCGACCAGACCGGCCACCGCACCGGAGGCGGCACCCAGCGTGGTGAACGCGCCGTGCCGGATCTTCTCGTACGCGAGCCAGGCCAGCATCGCGGCGGCGGTGGCCACCTGCGTGTTGACGAACATGACCGCGCCCACGCCGTCGTCGTTGCCCAGCCACGAACCGGCGTTGAAGCCGAACCAGCCGAACCAAAGGAGACCGGCGCCGAGCATCACCAGCGGCAGGGAGTGCGGCCGCATCGGGTCCTTCTTGAAGCCGACCCGCTTGCCGATCACGAGGATCACACCGAGGGCCGCGGCACCCGCGTTGATGTGCACGGCGGTACCGCCGGCGAAGTCGATGACGCCGAGCTCGAAGGCCCAGCCGCCCGCGCCCCATACCCAGTGCGCGACCGGGAAGTAGACGACCGTGGCCCACAACGCGATGAACAGCGCCCAGGCGGTGAACTTCACGCGGTCCGCGAGCGCACCGCTGATCAGGGCGGGCGTGATGATCGCGAACATCAGCTGGAAGACGGCGAAGACGTAGACGGGGATGGTGTACCCGGGCCAGAGCTCGGTGATCCCGAGGCCGCTGAGGCCGAGGAAGTCGCCCTCCCAGCCGATGATGCCGCCCTTGTCGGTGCCGAAGGCCATGCTGAAGCCGTAGAGAACCCACAGGATCGTGACGATCCCGAGGCTGATGAAGCTCATCATCAGCATGTTCAGCGTGCTCTTGACGCGGACCATGCCTCCGTAGAAGAAGGCAAGTCCAGGCGTCATCAGCATCACCAGGGCGGAGCAGATGAGCATGAACCCGGTGTTGGCAGACGAGAGCGTGGGCTCCTCTGCGGCGATCATGATGCCTGGGGGCATCGGCGTCTCCTCGTCGTCGTATGCGGCCCGTGCGGGCGAAGCTCTGCGTGCATGAGGGGTGGGCCGTCAGGTGGGCCGTTGCGGTCGGCCCGGGTGAGCGGGCCATTGCGGTCGGCCGGTTATGCGCCAGAGATTCCCGCAGCGCCGTTTCGGCGGATGCCGCTCGATGTTTCGCGGCAGTGACGAAGAGGTCGCGCGTGTTACGCGTACATGAACTGCCCCTGTCGGGCGGCTTGTCCGCTTCTATCCTGTGCAGCACACAAAAAACCCGGCCGCGGGGGCCATCCGGTTGACCTGGCGGTGGGGGAGCCGAGTCGGGTGATCCGGGATGGGCGGCCCCGGCCCGGGGGCCTGGGGGGGCCGGCCCAGGCCGGGGGGGGGGGAGGCC
>NZ_JAEIMH010000013.1:73075-125702 GCF_016464295.1 Streptomyces sp. N35
GGGGGGTGCCCGGGGGGGCCCGGCCGGCGCCTTTGTCCATGGGGGTGCCGCCCAAGGCGGCGGGGCCAGACGGCTTCCGCCGCCTCGGGCAGCTGCCGGGCGAGCCGGTCGGTCAGGTCCACGAGCTTGTTGTCCTCGCCGAACTCGCGGACCACGGAGTCGAGGGTCTTGCGCAGCCGGGTGTTGACCCGTTCGGAGCGCACCTTCCTGGCCACACCCAGCGCCTTCTCCGCAAGCGCCACGCTCTGCTCGGGCTCTTTCTGCAGCAGGTGCACGGTCGCCATGCCGATCAGATTCAGCGCATACGAACGCTGATGCTCGGCGTCCTTGGCGAAGAGCTCGACCGCGCGCTCCATGACGGGCTGGGCGAGCGAGGCGTAGGTGGGGCTGCGTCCTGCGACATAGGCGAGGTCGCGGTACGAGTGCGCGTTCTCCCCGTTGAGCTCCGCCTCGGAGAAGAAGCGGATCCAGTCCGGCTCGGGCTCATGCGCCTCGAGGGCGTCGGCGAAGGTGTCCTCGGCCATCCGTACGGCCCGCTTGGTCTTGCTGGGCTGGCCCATATTGGCGTACGCCCGGGCCTCCATCGCATACAGCATCGCCTGGGTGCGCGGGGTGGCGCAGTCCCGACTGCCGTACTGCGCGAGGTGGATGAGCTCCAGGGCGTCATCCGGCCGGCCGAGGTGGATCATCTGCCGGCTCATCCCCGACAGGACGTACGAGCCGAGCGGCTTGTCCCCGCCTTCCTTGGCGGCGTGCAGGGCGAGCACGAAGTACTTCTGCGCGGTGGGCTGCAGGCCCACGTCATAGCTCATCCACCCGGCCAGCTCGGCCAGTTCGGCCGCGATCTTGAAGAGCCGGCGCCGGGTCTCCTCGGTCTGCGGCTCCTGCAGCAGATCCGTCACCTCGTGCAGCTGCCCGACCACGGCCTTGCGCCGCAGACCGCCGCCGCACTGCGCGTCCCACTGCCGGAACATCACCGTGGTGGACTCGAGCAGATCCAGCTCGGGTCCGGAGAGCCGGCCGCTGCGCCGGATCGGCACGGGCGCCTCGGGGACGGCGGAGCCGGCCGGGGTGGGCACCAGCCAGCGCTGCATCGGCTCGATCAGGGCGGGTCCTGCCGCGAGCGAGAGCGAGGTGCCGAGGAACCCGCGCCGCGCGAGCATCAGGTCGCTGCGGGAGAACTCGCTGATCAGCTCGACGGTCTGGTCGCCGGTCCAGGGCAGGTCCACGCCGGACACGGAGGGGGCCTGGTGCGCCGAGCGCAGTCCCAGGTCCTCGACGGCGACCACACAGCCGAAACGCTCGGAGAAGAGCTCCGACATGATCCGCGGGATCGGCTCACGGGGCTGCTCGCCGTCGAGCCAGCGGCGTACGCGCGAGGTGTCGGTGGAGATGTGGTTGGCGCCCATCTGGCGCGCGCGACGGTTGACTTGGCGCGCGAGCTCACCCTTGGACCAGCCGCTGCGCACGAACCAGGACGTCAGCTGCTCGTTGGGGCGCTTCTCGGCCTGCGTGCCGCCGCCTCCCGTGCCGCCCACTGGAACGCCCCCATCCCTGATGTCGCCGATACCGCCGGACACCGAGCCGTACGCCTACCACCCGACTCGGGCCGTACACACTTCAAGTCCTTACAGGATGCCGGGAGTTGAGTCTCCCTGTCCGGCACTTGCTCACCCGTCGAACAGGAAACCGACTTGCCCCCGGCATACCCACGGTCGCGTACGCCCCGGGCTTGTGCACTGAAAGTAATCCTACGATCACCCCTCCGGCGAGGGCGTTCCAAGAAACGCCACCTTTCGCCACCCCTTCGAATGAACTCAGTTGCGGCTACACGCGATTCACTTGACACAGGACGGACCGGAGTGGGCGGAGCGATGCACGCCGGGGCGCGCACCCCTCTCCGCACCACCCCTGACCATCCCTGGCGCCGCACTCGACCATGGGGCGCCGTTATACGGAGAGTCAGGGCCGCACTCCGGCTCGTAACCATGGACGTGCTCGACCCGTTGGAGGGGGCATGGGCTTCACTATCGGCGGCAGCCGCGGCATCCGCGAGACCCGCACCGGTGCGCGGCGACGCGGCCGCACGTCCGAGTGCACGGCCGTGGCCGAGTTCACCGGGCTGTGGGGCTGGGCGGTCGTCCCGGGCGCCCGTGCCGCATCCGGCAGCTGCTCCTGCGGTGATACGCGGTGCGCGGCACCCGGCGCGCATCCGCTGAGCTTCGCCGGCGAGCTGCCCGCGGGCGCCACCCTCGACGAAGTCACCCGCGCCTGGGGCGAGTTCCCCGGCGCCGCCGCGATGCTCCCGGCCGGCCGCACCTTCGACGTCCTCGAGGTCTCCGAGTCGGCGGGCCGCCGCGCCCTGATCCGCCTGGAGCGGATGGGCCTGCCCCTCGGTCCGGTGATCTCCACCCCGGACCGGCGCGCGTGGTTCTTCGTGGCCCCCGGCGCCGCCGCCGAACTGCCCTCACTGCTCTACCGGATGGGCTGGGACGACGCCGACCTGGACCTGCGGGGCCTGGGCCACGGCGACTTCATCACCGCTCCCCCGTCCGACCGCGCCGGCCTCGGCCCGGTCCGCTGGCTGCGCGCCCCGGCCCTCGACTCGGCGTCGAATCCGCCACAGGCACGGCTTGTGCTCGGGGCGCTGGCGTACGCGTCGCATCGGACGGGGCCGCGCCCGCTGGGCTGAGCGGCTAGTGAGTCGGGGACCATTTGTCTCCGGGTGCATCCCTTTTGTCCAGCTTGCGCCAGACATTAGGTCCCCCGGACGCGGCGGTGGGGCGCCCCCCCGCGGGGGGGGGGGGGGCCCCCCCGCCGGGGGGTGGGGGCCATCCACGCGTACGGGGGTCTGGGCTAGTCGCCGATCAGGGCGTCGACGAATGCCTCGGGCTCGAACGGTGCCAGGTCGTCCGGACCCTCACCGAGGCCCACGAGCTTGACCGGGACGCCGAGTTCACGCTGCACCGCGACCACGATGCCGCCCTTGGCGGTGCCGTCCAGCTTGGTGAGCGCGATGCCGGTGATGTCCACGACCTCGGCGAAGACGCGGGCCTGGACCAGCCCGTTCTGGCCGGTGGTGGCGTCGAGCACGAGCAGCACCTCGTCCAGCGGGGCGTGCTTCTCGACGACGCGCTTGACCTTGCCGAGCTCGTCCATGAGTCCGGTCTTGGTGTGCAGGCGCCCCGCGGTGTCGATGAGCACCACGTCGACGCCCATCTCCTTGCCCTCCTTGACCGCGTCGAACGCGACGGAGGCCGGGTCACCGCCCTCGGGCCCGCGTACGGTGTAGGCACCGACGCGCTCGCCCCAGGTCTGCAGCTGGTCGGCGGCCGCGGCACGGAAGGTGTCGGCGGCGCCGAGGACGACGGTGTTGCCGTCGGCGACCAGGACGCGGGCCAGCTTGCCGGTGGTGGTGGTCTTTCCGGTGCCGTTGACACCGACGACCATCACGATGCCCGGGGTCTCCCGGTCGTTGTGGGTCTTGACCTCACGGTCCATGTCGGGGCCGACCAGCGTGAGCAGCTCCTCGCGCAGCAGGGCGCGCAGCTCCTCGGGCGTACGGGTGCCGAGCACCTTCACGCGCTCGCGCAGGCGCTCGACGAGCTCCTGGGTGGGCGCGACACCGACGTCCGCGGTGAGCAGGGTGTCCTCGATCTCCTCCCAGGTGTCGTCGGCGAGGTGCTCGCGCGCGAGCAGCGAGAGCAGCCCCTTCCCGAGCGAGTTCTGGGAGCGGGCGAGCCGGGCGCGCAGCCGGACGAGACGTCCGGCGGTGGGCTCCGGGACCTCGATCTCCGGGGTGGGTTCGAGCTCCTCGACGACCGGCTCGGCCACCTCGGCGGGGGCCTCGGCCTTGGGGAGCTCCACCTCCTCGATCGTGCGGCGCGGCTCTTCGCGCGGCTCCGCGGCCTCTTCGCCGACATGCGGCTCGGCCGGGGGCGCGGTGATGGTCGGCGTGGTCGACGGGGACGAGGGCGGCAGCCGCTTCTTCTTGCGGCCGCTGACCACGAGCCCGCTGATCGCACCGACCGCGACCAGGGCGATGACTACAGCAAGGATGACGATTTCCATAACCCGTCCAGTATCAGCCACGGACTGCGCGAGGCCACCGCCTGTAGGTTCCCACCAAGGACCAAGGCCTCTATTTGGTCTTTTTCGGGCGAATGTACGATGATGGGCGACTCCCCACCCCAGCCACCCGACGTTGCTGTGGCATCCCCCTCCCCCACGGAGCATGTGCATGTCCGCGTCCAAGAGCGCCACCGCCGCCCCGCAGAGCGAGAGCGCGATAGAGACCCGGGGCCTCGAACCGGTCCCCGACAACGAGCGCACCGGCAAGATACGCGAGCTGTTCCCGACCTGGGTCGCGGCCAACATCAGCGTGCTGCTCCTGACCATGGGCGCCGGCCTGGTGGTCTTCAACGGTCTGAACTTCTGGCAGGTCCTGATCGTCGCCGCGGTCGCGCCGATCGTCTCGTACGGCATCGTCGGCCTGATCTCGATCGCGGGCAAGCGCGGCGGATCCCCGGGCATGGCCCTCTCGCGCGCGGTCTTCGGCCAGCGCGGCAACCTCTTCCCCGGCTCACTGATCTGGGTCGCCCGCTGGGGCTGGGAGACCATCAACGCGGTCACCGGTGCGTACGCGATCCTGACGGTGCTCGACCTGCTCTTCGGCATCAAGTCCAACACCGCGCTGATCGTCGTCACCCTTCTCGTCTTCGTGGCCCTGACCTTCGTGGTCTCCGGCCTCGGCATCAACGCCCTGCGCGTGTGCAGCAAGTGGTCCACGTACCTCTTCGGCGCCTTCAGCGTCCTCGTTCTGGTCTATCTGATCGCGAACACCGACTGGTCCGCCGTCTTCGACAAGCCGGCCGGTTCGGCCGCGATGGTCGTCGCGGGCATCGGCATGATCGGCGCGGGCGGCATCAGCTGGGTGCCCTCGGCCCCCGACTTCACGCGCTATCTGCCGCGTACGGCCTCCGCCCCGAAGATGGTCTCCACGACGATCGGCGGCGCCGGCATCGTCGTGCTCCCGATGGTCCTCATGGGCGCGGTGATGGCGGTCGGCACCCCGGACCTGGCCAACGCGCAGGACCCGGTGTCCTTCATCGGCACCCTGCTTCCGATGTGGATCGCGGTGCCGTACCTGCTGATCGCCCTGGTCGGCATGCTGCTGATCAACTCGATGTCGATGTACTCGGCCGGCTTCACCGCGCAGACCCTCGGCATCAAGGTCCCGCGCCACTGGGCGGTCTCCGTGAACGCCGTGATCAGCCTGGTCTTCGGCTTCCTGCTCATGGTCGTGGCGACCAGCTTCATCGGTTCGTTCATCTCGTTCCTGACGCTGCTCGCGGTCGCGTTCTCCGCGTGGATCGGCGTCTTCGGCGTCGACATGCTGACGCGTAAGGCGTACGACGCGAAGGCGCTGCTCGACACCACGCGCACCAGCGCCTACTGGTACAAGGGCGGTTTCGCCTGGCAGGCGATGGTCGCGTGGGGCGTGGCGCTGCTCACCGGTCTCGCCTTCACCAAGGTCGACTGGTTCGCCGGTCCGCTGTCCTCGACCTGGCTCGGACAGAACGGCCTGGGCTGGGCGGTCACCATCGTCGTGGCGGCCGCGCTGTACGCGGTGCTTCCGCGGACGAAGCCCGCAGCCGCCGCCGAGCCGGTGATCGAGGGCGCCCCGAAGGCCGCCGAGGAAGAGCGAGTCCCGGCCCTGTCCATCTGACGAGCTCCCGCCCCTGTCCATCTGACGTCACGTCAGCTAACGTCCCCCTTCGCCGGAACCACGGCCCGAAGGGGGACGTTCGCGTTCGCCGCGCCCCCACCCGACCACTGTCGACAAAGGGGACGCCCGACATGCCCGTCTCGGTCGCACGCTTCAACCTCATCGACCCCGAAGGCACACCCGCGCAGCTCGCCGACCGCTATACGGCCGCGCTGGAGATGGCCCGATTCGCGGACGGCGCGGGCATGACCATGATCCAGACCGAGGAGCACCACGGGACGGACAACAACTGGCTGCCCTCCCCGTTCACGTTCGCGGCCGGCGTCTTCGGTGCGACCCGGAACATCGCCGTCACCATCTCCGCGATCCTCGGCCCGCTGCACGACCCGCTGCGGATCGCCGAGGAGATCGCGGTCCTCGACCTGATGAGCAAGGGCCGTCTGATGACGGTGGCGGGCATCGGCTACCGGCCCGAGGAGTACGAGATGTTCGGCGTCGAGTGGGGCCGGCGCGGCAAACTCCAGGACCACCTCCTCGAAACCCTGCTCAAGGCCTGGACCGGCGAGCCCTTCGAATACGAGGGCCGCACCGTGCGGGTCACCCCGCGCCCGTACACCGATCCGCACCCGATGCTGGTCGTGGGCGGCTCCTCCAAGCCCGCCGCCCGGCGCGCGGCCCGGCTCGGGCTGCCGTTCTTCCCGAGCGCCCACCTGCCCGAGTTGGAGACGTACTACAACGAGAAGCTCGCCGAGTACGGCACCGAGGGCTGGATGCTGATGCCGGGCGAGGAGACTCCGCTGCTGCACATCTCGGAGGACCCGGACCGCACCTGGGCCGAGTACGGGCACCACTTCCTGCACGAGGCGCAGATGTACAAGTCATGGCAGAGCAAGGACATCAAGTCGGCGGTCAGCTCGGGCGCGAGCACGGTCGAGGAGCTGCGCGCGGAGGGCGTCTACCGGATCCTCACGCCCGAGGAGTGCGTCACCGCCGCCGACACCTCGCTGGGCAACCTGGTCCTGCACCCGCTGTGCGGCGGCATGCCGATCGACGAGGGCTGGCGCAGCCTGCACCTGTTCACCGAACGGGTCCTGCCGAACTGCAAGCTCTGACCGGCGACGTGCCGTACGACACCGCGCCGGCCTGGCGTCAGCCCATCTCCTCCAGCGCCTTGCCCTTCGTCTCCGGCACCCATTTGAGGATGAACGGGATCGAGAGCAGGGCGAAGGCGGTGTAGATCATGTACGCGCCCGAGAGGTTCCAGTCGGACAGCGTCGGGAACGACACCGTGATCACCCAGTTGGCGATCCACTGGGCGGCCGCCGCCACACCCAGCGCGGCGGCACGGATCTTGTTGGGGAACATCTCGCCGAGCAGCACCCAGACGACCACACCCCAGGAGAGGGCGAAGAAGAGCACGAAGCAGTTGGCGGCGACGATCGCGACGGTGCCCTGCAGATCGGGCAGCGTGATGTCGTCGCCGGTGCCTTCCTTGTACGAGAAGGCCCAGGCGGCGAGTCCGAGCGAGATCGCCATGCCCACGGAACCGATCAGGGCGAGCGGCTTACGGCCGATCCGGTCCACCAGGACCATCGCGATGACCGTACCGATGATGTTCACGATCGAGGTCTCGAACGAGTAGAAGAACGAGCTCGCGGGGTCGATTCCGACCGACTGCCACAGCGCGTTGCTGTAGTAGAAGATCACGTTGATGCCGACCAGCTGCTGGAAGACCGAGAGTCCGATACCGATCCAGACGATCGGCAGGAAGCCCCGCCGGCCCATCAGATCGCGGAAGGTCGACTTGTGCTCGCGGCGCATCGCCAGCTGGATCTCGTCGGCGCGCGCGTCCAGGTCGATCTTGTCGCCTTCGACCTCCCGCAGCACTTCTTTGGCCTTCTCCCGCTTGCCGACGGAGATCAGATAGCGCGGCGACTCGGGGATCGCGAAGGACAGCAGACCGTAGAGCACGGCCGGGACGACCATCACGCCGAGCATGACCTGCCAGGCCTCGAGGCCCATGATCTTGCCGCGCTGATCGCCGCCGGCGGCGTTCAGGATGCCCCAGTTGACCAGCTGCGAGATCGCGATGCCGATGACGATGGCGGCCTGCTGGAAGGAGGCGAGCCGGCCTCGGTACGCGGGCGGCGAGACCTCGGCGATGTACGCCGGGCCGATCACGGAGGCCATGCCGATGGCCACACCGCCGAGCACACGCCACATCGCGAGGTCCCACAGCGCGAAGGGCAGCGCCGAGCCGATGGCGCTCACAGTGAACAGCACGGCAGCGATCTGCATCGTGCGGATACGGCCGATCCGGTCGGCGAGCCGGCCCGCGATCGCGGCGCCGATGGCACAGCCGATCAGCGCGGCGGCGATCACCTGGGCCAGGGCCTCGGAGCCGACATCGAAGCGGTCGCGGATGGCCTCGACGGCACCGTTGATCACGGAACTGTCGTAGCCGAAGAGGAAGCCGCCCATCGCGGCGGCGGCCGTGATGAAGATGACATGGCCGAGATGGTCCGGAGCGGCTTCACGCGCGTGTGTGCTGGTCACCTGTCCAGTGGCGCACATCTCCGAGACCGCCACCACTTTTGGTAGGCAGGTCAGCTCTCGGTGCGCGGGTCAGCTCTTGATGGGCAGGCCAGCACTCGGCGCGCAGGTCAGCGCAGGCGCTGGCTGATCACCTTCGAGACTCCGTCACCCTGCATGGAGACGCCGTAGAGCGCGTCGGCGACCTCCATCGTGCGCTTCTGGTGCGTGATCACGATCAGCTGAGAGGACTCCTGGAGCTCCTGCATGATCCGGATCAGCCGCTGCAGGTTGGTGTCGTCGAGCGCCGCCTCGACCTCGTCCATCACGTAGAACGGGCTCGGCCTGGCCTTGAAGATCGACACCAGCATGGCCACGGCGGTCAGCGACCGCTCGCCGCCGGAGAGCAGCGAGAGCCGCTTGACCTTCTTGCCCGGCGGCCGCGCCTCGACGTCCACACCGGTCGTGAGCATGTTGTCCGGGTCGGTCAGAATCAGCCGCCCCTCACCACCCGGGAACAGCCGGCTGAAGACGCCCTCGAACTCCCGGGCCGTATCCCGGTAGGCCTCGGTGAAGACCTGCTCGACCCGCTCGTCGACCTCCTTGACGACCTGCAGCAGATCGGCACGGGTCTTCTTCAGGTCTTCGAGCTGCTCGCTGAGGAACTTGTGCCGCTCCTCGAGGGCCGCGAACTCCTCGAGCGCGAGCGGGTTCACCTTGCCGAGCTGCTGGTACGCGCGCTCGGCCGCCTTGAGCCGCTTCTCCTGCGCCGCCCGTACGAAGGGAACGGGCTGGTTGCGCGGATGCTCGGGATCCTCCGGCAACTCCTCACCCTCGGCGGCGAGCGAGGGCGGCACGAGCTGGTCGGGCCCGTACTCGGCGACGAGTCCCGCAGGCTCCACGCCCAGCTCCTCGAGGGCCTTCGCCTCCAGCTGCTCGATCCGCATCCGCTTCTCGGCACCGAGCACCTCGCCGCGGTGCACCGAGTCCGTCAGCTTGTCCAGCTCCGCCTTGAGATCGCGGCCCTGACCGCGCGCGGCGGTCAGCTCCAGCTCCCGCTCGGCCTTCGCCCGCTCCGCGGCGTCGCGCTCCTGCTGCGCCCGTACGAGGGAGACCTCCACATGCGCGAGCAGCTGACGCGCACCCGAGGCGACGGCCTCGGCCACGTTCGCCTCGTACCGCATCCGGCTGCGCCGCTGCTCGGCCCTGGCGCGGGCCTCGCGCTCGGCGCGCGCGGCCCGGTCGAGGCCGTCGGCACGCCCCGCAAGGCCCTTGACCCGCTCCTCGTGCGTGCGCACCTGGAGCCGGGCCTCCATCTCGGTCTGCCGCGCATTGGCGCCGTCGGCCGACAGACGGTCCCGTACGGAGGTGTCGGGCTCTTCCTCCACGGGCAGTTCCTCGGCGACGGCGAGCCGCTCGGCCAACTCCTCCGCGTCCATCAGCGCCTTGTCCAGCGCCTCCTGGGCACGGGCCGCGGCGGCCGTGGACCGCTCCGCCTCACCGGCGGCCCCGCGCGCCTGTCCCGCGAGCCGCCCGAGCTGCTGCGACACGGTCGACTTCTCGCGGTCGGCGGCCCGGCGGCGCTCCCCCAGCTCCTCGACGAGCGCGGCACACTCACGGCGCCGTTCGGTCGCCGCGTGCTGCGCCTCGGCCAACTCCTCGCAGCGGACGCCCAGTTCCTCGAGCTCCGCCGCGGCCTCGTCCACGGAGGCCTGCACTTCGAGCAGACTCGGCGCACCCGCCGAACCACCCTGTGCGAAATGCGCCCCGAGCAGATCGCCCTCGGCGGTCACCGCCGTCAACTCCGGCTGCGCGTAGACCAGATCCTCGGCGTCCTCAAGGGTTCCGACGACCACGATCCCGCGCAAAAGGCGCCGTACGGCGGGCAGCAGCTCATCGGGCCCGCGCACGAGATCGGCCGCGTACGGCGGCCCGTCCTGCCGCTGCTCGTCGCGTACGCCATCGGGGCCGCCGCCGAGCAGTATGGCCGCGCGCCCGGCGTCCTGCTTGCGGAGCAGCCTGATCGCCTCGGCGGCGGTCGCGGGGTTGGACACGGCGATCGCGTCCGCCGCGGCACCCCGGGCCGCGGCGACGGGGACTTCGTACCCGGAGGCGACGCTGAGCAGTTCGGAGGCCGGCCCCAGGAGCCCGGTCAACCGTTCCTTCGCGGCGAGCAGCGTGCCCGTACCGTCCTTGCGCCGCAGCCCCATCGCCAGCGCCTCGCGCCGCGCGGCCACAGCGGCCCTCTTCCGCTCGGCCCCGGTGGCCGCCTCACGGGCCGCGGTGAGCGCGGCCTCCGCGTCGGCCAGCGCCCGCTTGGCGGCGTCGTGCTGTTCACCGAGCTCGGAGTCATCGGCATCGAGCCCGTCGACCTCGGCCTTGAGCTGCTCGTACTCCTCCTGTGCCGAGACCGCCCGCTCATCGGCCTCGTCCCTTGCCAGGGCGAGCCGGTCGATCTCGGCCTGCGCCGAAGCGGCCCTGCTGCGGGCTGCGTTGACCTGCCCGGTCAGCCGCGCGAGTCCCTCGCGCCGGTCGGCGATGGCCCGCGCCACGTCCTTGAGCCGCCGCTCCTCGACCTGCAGCTCCCGCTCCAGCTCGGCCCGGTGCGCCACGGTGTCGTCGAGCGCGCGCTGCGCCGCCTCGAGGGCGGCCTCCAGCTCGGCCTCCTGCTCGCGGATCCGCGCGGCCTCCCGCTCCATGTCCTCGGGTTCGCGCCCCCGCCGCTCCTCCACAGGAGCCGACGTCGCGCTCTTCACCCGGGCATCGGCGAGCCCGATGGTGCCGCGCACCCGCTCGGCCAGCTGCGACAGCTCGTACCAGGTCTGCTGCGCCCGCTGCAGCCGAGGCGTCAGCCGCCGTACCTCGTCCTCCAGGTCGGCCTCGCGCGCCAGCGCCGCCTTGAGATCCGCCTCGGCGGACTCCTTGCGCCGCTTCAGCTCGGCCTCGTCCGCGATCTCCGTCCTGAGGGCTTCCTTCAGCCGTACGAGATCGTCGGCGAGCAACCGCAGCCGGGCGTCGCGCAGATCGGCCTGGATCACCGCGGCCCTGCGTGCGACAGCGGCCTGCCGCCCGAGCGGCTTCAACTGCCGCCGCAGCTCGTCCGTGAGGTCCTGCACGCGCGCGAGGTTGGCCTGCATCGCGTCCAGCTTCCGCAGCGCCTTCTCCTTGCGCTTGCGGTGCTTGAGGACGCCCGCGGCCTCCTCGATGAAGGCACGCCGCCCCATTGGATCGGCATGCAGTACGGAGTCGAGCTGCCCCTGGCCGACGATGACATGCATCTCGCGGCCGATACCGGAGTCGGACAACAACTCCTGGATATCCAGCAATCGGCATGTATCGCCATTGATCTGGTATTCGCTGCCGCCGTTGCGGAACATGATCCGCGTGATGGTGACCTCGGCGTACTCGATGGGCAGCGCCCCGTCGGAGTTGTCGATGGTCAGCGACACCTCGGCCCGGCCGAGCGGCGGACGCCCGGTGGTGCCGGCGAAGATGACGTCCTCCATCTTGCCGCCGCGCAGCGACTTGGCCCCTTGTTCGCCCATGACCCAGCTCAGCGCGTCCACCACATTGGACTTGCCGGAGCCGTTCGGTCCCACGACACACGTGATTCCCGGCTCGAACTTGAGCGTCGTCGCCGAGGCGAAGGATTTGAACCCGCGCAGGGTCATGGCCTTGAGGTGCACGCCGACGGACTTTACCGGGCGGGGGCCGTGGGACAGGGGGCAAGTCCCGCTGCGGCGCAGCGTTCCCTGGATGAACTTGCGGTTTCGCCCAGGAAGATGCAGGGCACATCAGACGTGAGAGACACGGCGGGGGTCGGCGGCAATCCGTACGGAAAAGAAAAAAGGGACGCCGAAGCGTCCCTTGCATTTCTTGTTCAAGCGGCTGACATGGGCAGCCTGATCTCTGTCTCGCAGCAGACGAAGAAGATCAGGTGAGCGCAGGCTCCGCCTGGGGTACGTCGAGAAGCTCGCTGTGGGAAGCGACAGCAGTAGCCGTCAGCGCGTCATTCTCGGCCTGGATCCGTCCGAGCTCGGATTCCAGGTCCTGGACGCGCTGCTGGAGCCGTCGCATCTCGGCGAGAAGTCGCGGGTCGGAACCGCCGACGTAACCGAGAAGCGCCTTTGCCATGATGGATGGTCCTCCACACTGAGTGACCGACCGAAGCGGTGTGGGTCGTGAGGGAATCGCACCCGCGGCTGGCTGGCACTGCTTGTCGTGCTGCCGTTCTCACATGCCAAACAGCTAGGGGTGCGCGGGGCTTCCAGCGTCTCACCAAAATGTTTGACGGTCAACACGATCACACCCCGTATTGGCGGGCAAACCCGGGGGCACAGCGCCTCGAACCTTCTGGCGGTGCTCTCCATCGGGGCCCTGGGGGCTCGGAGATCTTCGTTATCGGGCAGCCTTGCACGACATGCAGTTGTTGGCAACCACCAGGTCATTTCTGCCCCGCACAGTTGCCACTGGCATCTGCTGCGGGCCCACTTCCAGGTCGGAGCGCCGAGACCCTCAGCGGATCAGGAACGTCTCGTAGATCCCCCGCGGTGTGTCCCAGATCTCGGTCACTCCGTCGACCCTCCCGGGTGTGTCGCCGTTCTGCAGCCAGTCCAGGAGCTGATCGCACCGGGACCGTGTTCCCTCCGCCACGACCTGCACGCGGCCGTCGTCCAAATTGAGCGCGAATCCCACCAGGCCGCCGATCTCCAGTGCTTTCGCCCTGGTGAACCAGCGAAAACCCACTCCCTGAACTCGCCCGCGCACCCAGGCGATCATGCGTACTTCCTCATTCATGTGGGAAAGCTAACCGGCCAATTCCTCATCGAGCACTTCGCCCCCATCTGTCATCGCGTACAGTCGCGAAAGATGAGCCTCACCCGTTCGGGTGAGTCACGTTGACCGCAAGACTGAGTCACAGCAGGGAAGGCCGGGAGATGGGACGCCACCGACGCGTCGCCGCCGATGAGCAGCAGCAGCTCAGGGCGACGACTGGCAACGGCGGATCGCACCGTCGCAGGAAGCGCGCCGCCGCGAAGCCCGTACGCACGGGTCTGCTCGGTGTCTCCGCGGCCGTCGCCCTGGGCGCCGTGGCCGTGGCCTCGGGCGTACTGCCCGGCACCGAGAACTACCGCTTCGGCAACGACGCCCCGGACAAGGTGCAGGCCGCCGATGTCACCGGCGACGTCCAGTCGCAGGGCGGCACCTCGAAGACGCCGGAGCGCCAGGCGAGCGAGGCCAGCCGTGACGAGGAGCGCACCTCGCCCTCGGCCACCCCCTCGAAGTCCGCCGAGAAGCCGACGCCGACTCCCTCGCGTACGACCGAGGACTCCGGCTCGTCCGAGAAGGACTCCGGCGGCAAGCAGGAGAAGCCGGCCGAGGAGAAGACCCAGGCTCCCGAGAAGCCCGCGGCCCCCAGTACCCCGGACACGCAGTCCGGCGCCGAGGCGCAGGTCCTGACCCTGGTCAACCAGGAGCGCGCGCAGGCCGGCTGCCAGCCGGTGGAGGCCGACGCCGAACTGGCCGAACTGGCCTCGGACTTCAGCGCGGACATGGCCGCCCGCGGCTTCTTCGACCACACCGACCCCGACGGCGACACCCCCTGGGACCGCGCGGACGCGGTCGGCATAGCGAACCTCGGCGGCGAGAACATAGCCCGCGGCCAGGCCAACGCCCAGTCGGTCATGGACTCCTGGATGAAGAGCCCGGGTCACCGCGCCAACATCCTCAACTGCGAGTACAAGACCCTCGGCGTCGGCGCCCACTTCGGCTCGGGCGGCCCTTGGTGGACGCAGGACTTCGGGTTCTGAACCGACCGCAGGTCGGCTATTCGGCGTGGGCCTCTCTGTGCATACCCGTGCACAGAGCCCAGACGATGAAGAGGTTGACGGCGACCAGGGTCAGGGCCCACAGCGGGTAGTACGGCACCCACAGGAAGTTGGCAATGGCGCTGAGCCCTGCCACGAAGACGCCGAAGAACCGTGCCCACAGCGCCCCGCCGAACAGCGCGCACCCGGCGACGACCAGGGCGATGCCCAGGAGCAGGTGCACCCAGCCCCAGCCCGCCAGGCTGAACTCGAACACGTAGTGGCGGGTCACGACGAACAGCTCGTCGTCCGCGAGGGCGGCGATTCCCTCGAAGGCCGCCATCGCGCCACCGACGATCATCAGTGCTGCTGCGAGGACGGTCGTACCCGACGCGGCCGCGTGCCACGGCCGTGGATTCACCTCACCCGTTGCGGGTGGAACTGCGTCACGGGCCATGTCGGCCTCCTAGCGGGCAGAGCCAGGCGTCGACCGAACGCGCGAAACGGCTCACCCTTCTTCCACAGTGGCACGACCGCAATCCACCGGCACCCTGAGCACAGGGGTTACGGGCGAGGCGGCCGCTGGCACTTCGGGCAGAAGTAGCTGGAGCGGTTCATCCACGGGCGCCGGCGCATCGGTGTCGCGCACCGGCGGCAGGGCTCGTCCTCCCTGCCGTACGCGTCAAGGGAGCGCTCGAAGTAGCCGGACTCCCCGTTCACATTCACGTAGAGGCTGTCGAAGCTGGTGCCGCCGACGGCGAGCGCCGCGTTCATCACGTCCCGGACGTGGCCGAGGAGTTCGGCAGTACGGGGGCGGGTGAAGGTCGCGGTCGGGCGCTCGTAGTGGAGCTTGGCGCGCCACAGCGCCTCGTCGGCGTAGATGTTCCCGACGCCGCTGATCAGGGACTGGTCGAGCAGCGCGCGCTTGATGGTGGTGCGCTTGCGGCGCAGCGCCTCGTGGAAGGCGGCGTCGTCGAAGGCCTCGTCCAGCGGGTCGCGCGCGATGTGGGCGATGACGTCGGGAAGCCCGTCGGCGGTGTTTTCGTGCAGCGACAGTCCACCGAAGGTCCGCTGGTCGACGAAACGCAGCTCGGTGCCTTGCTCGTCGTCGAAGCCGATACGGATGCGCAGGTGCTTCTCGTCGGGAGCGTCTTGGGGCTGGACGAGCAGCTGTCCGCTCATGCCGAGGTGGGCGAGGACGGAGAGGGGCTGGTCCGCGAGCGGCAGCCAGAGGTACTTGCCCCGCCGCTGCGCGAGCCCGATCCGGTGCCCCTTGAGCCGAGCGGCGAAGTCCGCCCCGCCGGCGAGGTGCCGACGCACGGCCCGGGGATGGAGTACCTCGACACCCGTCACGACACGGCCAGAGACCCAGCGCTCGAGTCCTCGGCGTACGACCTCTACTTCGGGCAGCTCAGGCACACTCACTCAACTCCTGCGGGCAGTCGTGCCGCAGGGCGGCACGGGTGGGCGCAGGCCCCCCGGGTACGGCACGCCTGCCCGATGCATCGACTGTTGCCACGTAAGGCAGAAAACGCCGACGGCCCGTCACCCGAAACCGGGGACGGACCGTCGTACGCGTAAAACTCAAGCGGTAGCGGCGTCAGCCTCAGCCGAGGCCTGAGCCTCGACCTCAGCCGCCTTGGCCCGCTCATCCGCGGCGGCACGAATGGCGCGCCATGCGGACTCCGCGGCCTGCTGCTCCGCTTCCTTCTTGCTGCGGCCGGTGCCGGTGCCGTACGAGACGCCTCCGACGCGGGCGGCAGCTGTGAAGGTCTTCTCATGGTCGGGGCCGGTCTCCGAGACCAGGTACTCGGGTACGCCGAGCCCTTCGGTCGCGGTGAGCTCCTGGAGACTGGTCTTCCAGTCCAGGCCGGCACCGAGGGACGAGGACTTCTCGATCAGCGGGTCGAAAAGCCGGTGGACCAGCTCGGAAGCCGTATCCAGACCCTGATCGAGATAGACCGCGCCGATCACCGCTTCAAGGGTGTCGGCGAGAATGGACGCCTTGTCCCGGCCGCCCGTGCCCTCTTCACCCCGGCCGAGCCGGATGAAGGAGCCGAGTTCGAGCCCACGGCCCACCTCCGCCAGCGCACGCGAATTGACCACCGCGGCCCGCAACTTGGCCAGCTGGCCTTCGGGCAGGTCGGGGTGGGTGCGGTACAGCGTGTCCGTGACGACCAGGCCGAGCACGGAGTCCCCGAGGAACTCCAGACGCTCGTTGGTCGGCAGACCGCCGTTCTCGTATGCGTAGGAACGGTGGGTCAGAGCACGCACCAGAAGGGCGGACTCGACCTTGTAGCCGAGCCGCCCTTCCAGAAGCGTGTGGGACGAGGCCGTGTTCTCCGTCTGCTTTTTGTTCGACGGTTCAGACATCGTGCCTCTCACCAGCCGCTCAGACCTCGAGGACCTGGCGCTTGTTGTACGTGCCGCAAGACGGGCACGCGATGTGCTGCAGCTTGGGCTCCTGGCAACGCTCACACGAAACCAGGACGGGGACCGCAGCCTTCCACTGCGACCGGCGGTGGCGCGTGTTGCTGCGCGACATCTTCCGCTTCGGAACAGCCACGGCTACTTCTCCTGCTTCTCGTCGACGCCCGCTTCAGCTTCGGCGCCGCTCATCTCGTCCTTCTCGCCGCTCTGGAGCGAACCGGCGAGTCCCTGCAATGCCGCCCAACGAATGTCGGCGACGTCATGGTGGTGGCCCGGATTGTCGTTCAGGTTCATTCCGCACTCGGAACAAAGACCTGCACAGTCCTCCCGGCACACCGGCTGCATCGGCAGTGCGAGCACCACCGCATCACGCAGCACGGGTTCGAGGTCGAAAAGTCCGTCCTCGAGGGGGATGATCTCCTCGTCGTCCTCGGCGTCGTCGCCCGGTTCCGCATGCTTGCGGCCCCGGTCGTCGGCGTCGGGGTACGAGAACATCTCCTGGAAGTCCGTATCGAGCTGCTGCTCGACCGGCTCCAGACACCTTACGCACTCCCCCTCGGCCCGTGCACGGGCGGTGCCTGTGACAAGCACCCCTTCCATGACCGATTCGAGGCGGAGCTCGAGCTCCACCGGGGCGCCCGCGGGCACTCCGATGACACCCTGGATGCCGAGGATCTCGTCCTTGGCGGGTGCCTCCACAGAGCGGGAAACGCGCTGCATGGCACCAGGACGCCGCCCCAGCTCGTGTGTGTCGAACACGAGAGGGTTGCGATGGTCGAGGCGGCCGTTCAGGGCTTTTTCCTGCTTTCGAAATCATGGCAGTCGAGAAGGCGGCTGCCGACACATTCGAGTGGGCAGCCGTGATCGCGGGCGTATGCGCGACCGAAGAGCCAGGATACTGGACCTTTCGCTCTCGGCCCAATCCGGTCCCCGAGGCCCCTGTTCTCCGGGGCCTCCGGCCGGCCGGGCGAGCCGGGAGCCGCCTCAGCCCTGGCCGCCGCGCCCCTGCTCGTACTGACGCAGCTGATCGATGCTGATCATGCTGGTGTCGAACAGGCTGGTCTCGTCGAGCGCCGCCGCGGCCTGCTGGTCGTCGGCCGCCGGGTAGCCACTGTTCTCGCCGTAGCCGCCGCTCTGGTCGTAGCCCTGCTGCCCATAGGAGGGCGCGGCGTAAGCCGCTCCGGTGGAGCCGGTGCCCGCACCGGGGTACGGGTCCTGCTGCTGGTAGCCGTACGGGTCGGCCTGGCCGCCGCCGGTCGGGTAGCCGTTGTGGTCGTAGCCCTGCTGTTGATAGGCGTACGGGTCCGGCTGCTGGTGCGGCTGCTGCTGGTACGCGTACGGATCGGGCTGCTGCTGGTACGCGTCCTGCTGCGGGAAGGCGGGCGGCTGCTGTGGGGCCTGGCGCTGGGGGCTCTGCTGCTGCGGGGCCTCCGGCTCGGCGATGTCCGCGAGGAAGTCCGCGTCCGTCGTCTGCTGCTGCGGCAGGGCGTCGAGCCTGCCGAGGTCATCGCTGGCGATCCGGCCCTGGAGCTTCTGCCGGCCGCGGCCGACCGCCTCCAGGGTCTTGGCCAGGACCGCCTCGAAGGCGCCGAGCTTGCCGTCCACGTACTCGTCCGCCCGCTGGCGCTGGGTCTCGGGGTCGTGGCTGCGCTCGGGAGCCTCGGTGAAGTCCGGGTCCTCATAACCCTGCGGGTCCAGGCCCATGCCCGTGCCGAGGAGCTTCTCGCGGCCGCGGCCGACCGAGCCGAGGGTCTTGGTGAGGACGACCTCGAAGTTGGCGAGCTTGGAGTCGACGTACTCGTCGGCCTCCGCCTTGATCTCCTCGGCCTCCTGGCGGGCCGCGGCGACGATCCGCTCGGCCTCCTCCTGGGACTGCCGGGCGATCGAGGTGTCCGAGATCAGCGAACCGCGCTCGGCCTGCGCCGACTGCACGATCCGCTCGGCCTCCTGCCGGGCCTGCTCGACCAGCTGCTCGCTGCCGCCGATGACCTGCTCGGCCTGGGCGAGCGAACCGGGCAGCGCGCCGCGCACCTCTTCGAGGAGCGCGAGCAGCTCGGCGCGGTTGACCACGCACGAGGCCGACATGGGCATCGATCTGGCGCCCTCGACCGACCCGACGATCTCGTCCAGCTTCTTCTGCACGTCCACCGTGGCTCGCCACTCTCTAGAACTTGTTGGGAGACGGACGGCACGACTGTACGGCCACGGGGTGCGCCCGCGACACAAACTGACGCACCGTCAGCTACTGCGCGGGCCCGTCGTCCTTGGTGAGACGGTCGCGCAGCGCCTCGTGAACCACCGGCGGTACGAGGTGGGCCACGTCGCCGCCCCAGGTCGCGACCTCCTTGACGAGCGAGGAGGACAGGAAGCTGTAGGTGGGGTTGGTGGGCACGAAGAGGGTCTCCACGCCCGAGAGGCCGTTGTTCATCTGGGCCATCTGCAGCTCGTAGTCGAAGTCGCTGACCGCGCGCAGGCCCTTCACGATGGCCGGGATGTCGCGCTGCTTGCAGAAGTCGACGAGCAGACCGTGAAAGGCCTCCACCTCGACATTGCCGAATTCCGCGGTGACCTCGCGGATCAGCTCGATCCGCTCGTCGACGGTGAACAGGCCCTGCTTGGACTTGTTGATCATCACGGCCACATGCACCACGTCGTACAGCTTGGAGGCGCGGGCGATGATGTCGAGATGTCCGTTGGTGATGGGGTCGAACGACCCCGGACAGACGGCGCGGCGCAACTGGTGTCCCTCGCTCTCCGGTCCGGACCGGGCGGTCATGAGTGCGTGTCTTTGCTCGCGGATACAGCCTCGGCGGCCGGGGAATCCGTGTCCTCGCTGGTCGAGGCGGCGCGACCGTACCAAAACGTGCCTTCGCCGTAACGCCGGGACCTGAGCCCCTCGAAGCCGTCCGGCCAGCCGAATTCACCGCCCCTGGTGCTGCGTTCCACGGTGACGAGCGCATCGTCCGCGAGCCAGCCCTGGGCGGCGAGTGTGAGCAGGATCTCCCGAAGATCGTCGTCCGTGACGGCGTACGGGGGGTCGAGAAAGACGATGCCGTACGGGTCCGCCGGCGCCGGTCCCGCGACGATCTGCTCCGCTTTGCCCGCCCTGACCTCGGCGCCGGGCAGGCCCAGGGACTTCACGTTCTCGCGGATCGTGCGGACGGCCTTGGCGTCGGCCTCGACGAGCAGGGCGTGGGCGGCGCCGCGGGAGAGCGCCTCCAGGCCCACGGCGCCGGAGCCCCCGTACAGGTCGAGCACGCGCTCGCCGTCGAGCGAGCCGCCGTTGAGCGACTGCCACGTCGAGAAGAGGCCCTCGCGGGCGCGGTCGGACGTGGGACGGGTGCCGTTGCCCGGCGGCACGGCCATCCTGCGGCCGCGGGCGGTGCCGGCGATCACGCGGGTCATGTGGGTCCTTGAGGGCTCGGCAGCTGTTGTGTCCACGATATGGCGGGAGCGGTGGGGCAGCTCAGCGGGTCCCGTGCGGGAGCTCGGCGGGTCCCGTGCGGGAGCTCAGCGGGTCCCGTGCGGCAGCTCGGCAGGTTCGGTGCCAGGTGCGGGTGGGTGCCTGCGGTGGGCGGATTTCCCCTACCCGCCCCTTCCCGAAACCGGGGCCCCGCCCCGGACCCCTTCATCCGAACTCCGTTCGGATCTGCTCGAACGCCGCAGGGGCTGACGTGCTCACCCCTTCTCCAGGTACTGCTCCCGTTCCTTGTCCACCAGTGCGTCCAGGGCCGTGCGCAGTTCGGGATAGTGCACGAGGTCCGGGTCCTTGGAGACCAGCGTGACCGCTTCCTCCCTGGCCTCCGCGATGACCTCCTCGTCGTCGATCACCGTGAGAACCCGCAGCGAGGAGCGGACGCCGGACTGGGCCTGGCCGAGGACGTCGCCCTCGCGGCGCTGTTCCAGGTCGATACGGGAGAGCTCGAAGCCGTCGAGGGTCGAGGCGACCGCGCTCAGGCGGCCGCGGGCCGGGCTGGCCTCGGGCATCTCGGTGACCAGAAGGCACAGGCCGGGCGCCGAGCCACGGCCCACACGGCCGCGCAGCTGGTGGAGCTGCGAGACGCCGAAACGGTCGGCGTCCATGATCACCATGGCGGTGGCGTTCGGCACGTTCACCCCCACCTCGATCACCGTCGTGGCCACCAGGACATCGACGTCGCCCGCCGCGAAACGGCGCATCACGGCGTCCTTGTCGTCCGGTGCCATCCGGCCGTGCAGGATCTCCACGCGCAGGCCCGCGAGCGGGCCTGCGGTGAGTTGTTCCGCCACCTCGACGACGGCGAGCGGCGGGCGCTTCTCCGCCTCGTCCTCGGCGGACTTCTTCTTGGCGGCCGCCTTGTCGTCGAGGTCGTCGCCGATGCGCGGGCAGACCACGTACGCCTGATGCCCGTTCTCGACCTCCTCGCGCACCCGGTCCCAGGCGCGCGCGAGGAAGTGGGGCTTGTCGGCGGCCGGCACCACATGGCTGGCGATCGGCGAACGCCCGGCGGGCAGTTGGTCGAGGACCGAGGTCTCCAGGTCACCGAAGACGGTCATGGCGACCGTGCGCGGAATGGGCGTCGCGGTCATCACCAGGAGGTGCGGCGGCTGCTTGCCCTTGGAGCGCAGGGCGTCGCGCTGCTCCACACCGAAGCGGTGCTGTTCATCGACCACGACCAGGCCGAGGTCATGGAACTGCACCTTGTCCTCGATCAGCGCGTGCGTGCCGATCACGATCCCCGCCTCGCCGGTGACCAGGTCGAGCAGGGCCTGACGGCGTGCGGCCGCCCCCATGGAGCCGGTGAGCAGCACCACCTTGGTGGCGTGCTCCGTACCGCCGAGCATCCCCCCTTCGGCCAGCTCGCCCATCATCTCGGTCACCGACCGGTGGTGCTGCTGGGCGAGGACTTCGGTGGGCGCGAGCATCGCGGCCTGCCCGCCCGCGTCGACGACGGCGAGCATGGCGCGCAGCGCCACCATGGTCTTGCCCGATCCGACCTCGCCCTGGAGCAGGCGGTGCATCGGGTGCTCGGTGGCCAGGTCGTCGAAGATCTCCGCGGTGACCTTCTGCTGGCCCTCGGTCAGGGTGAACGGGAGCTTCGCGTCGAAGGCGTCGAGCAGCCCGTCCGGCTGCGGCTTGCGGGCCACGGCGGGGAGCTGGGTCTCCGCGTACCGCCGGCGGGCCAGCGCGACCTGGAGGACGAAGGCCTCGTCCCACTTGAGGCGGTCCTTGGCCTCGGCCACATCGCCCTTGCCGTGCGGGCGGTGGATCTTGAGCAGTGCCTCGGGAAGGGTCACGAGTCCGCGGCCGGAGCGCAGCGAGCGGGGCAGCGGGTCCACGGCCTCCTGCGCGCTCGGGAGGACCGCGTCCACGGCCTTGGCGATCTTCCAGGACTCCAGCTTCGCCGTGGCCGGATAGATCGGGATCAGGGCTCCGGCCCAGGTGTCCACGGCCTCCGTACTGTCACCGCGCAGCAACTCGTATGCGGGGTGGGCCAGTTGGAGCTTCCGGTTGAAGGCCGAGACCTTGCCCGCGAACATCGCGCGGGTGCCGGGCAGCAGATCCTTGTGCGGCTTGTGGATACCTCGGCCGAAGAACACCAGCTGGAGCTGGCCGCTGCCGTCGGTGATGGTCACTTCGAGGCGCTGACCGCGACCGTTGTTGAACTTGAGGATGCGGGCGGTGGCGACCTGGGCGACGACCGTCACATGCTCGTCGAGCGGCAGGTCCGCGAGCGTGGAGAGCTCACCGCGCTCCGCGTACCTCCGCGGATAGTGGTGCAGCAGGTCGCCGACGGTGTGCAGGTCGAGATGCTCGGCCATCACCTTCGCGGTGGCGGGGCCGAGCAGTTTCTTCAGCGGTTCTTCGAGCACGGGCACGCGGTCCATTGCACACCACGGGACTGACAGGCGGGGCGACCTGTGGACAACTGCGGCCGCGGTGCCGTACGCGCACGGCCTGTGGACACCTCCCGTCCCGGCGCCGGACGCGGCTGGCCTACTCGACCCCGATCAGCAGCAACGCCGCCTTCCGCCCGCCCCGGTACACCACCGTGTCCACGGCCAGATACGCCTCGCGGACATGCTCCTCGAGCGTCGCGGCCACGTCCTCGGGCACCTCGTCGCCGACCACCAGGGTCACCATCTCGCCGCCCGCCGACAGCATCCGGTCGAGGACCGAGCGGGCGGTGGCGGTGAGGTCCGCGCCGATCACGGCCACGTCCCCGTCGATCAGGCCGAGCATGTCCCCGGCCTGGCAGATGCCGGCCATGGTCCACGACTGGCGTTCCGCCACGGCCAGTTCGCCGTAGCGGGTCGCGCCGGCCGCAGCCGTCATCGCGACCACGTCCTCGTCGAAGCGCCGCTCCGGTTCGTGCACGGCGAGCGCCGCGATGCCCTGGACCGCCGAGCGGGTCGGGATCAGGGCGACCCGTACGCCTTCCGTACGCGCCTGTTCCGCGGCCGCCGCTGCCGTGTGCCGCAGATCGGCGTCGTTGGGCAGCAGCACCACCTCACGCGCGTGCGCGCGCCGGATCGCCTCCACCAGTTCCCCGCTCGCGGGCGGCTCCCCCGGGCGCGCGAGCACGGTGGTCGCGCCGGCCTCGGCGTACAGACCGGCGAGGCCCTCGCCCGGTACGACGGCCACGATCGCGCGCTGCGCCTTCTCGCGCACAGGCGGTACGAAGCCGGCGCTGTGCGCGTCCTCGGCCCCGAAGTGCGTGATGCGGATCCGGTACGGCCGCCCGGCCTCCACTCCCGCCTCGACCGCTGCGCCCGCGTCGTCGACATGTACGTGGACGTTCCACAGGCCGTCGCCGCCGACCACGACCAGGGAGTCGCCCAGCCCGTCGAGGCGGGTCTTCAGGCGCTCGACCCGTTCGTCGTCGGCCTCCAGGAGGTAGATCACCTCGAAGGCGGGACCGCTCGCCGCCTCATGGCCGCAGGAGTCGCCCTGCGCCTCCCCGCGCGGCCGGTCCTCGGAGGAGCCCGCCGGTGTGACGGCGCCCACCGTCGCGTATGCCGCGACCACCTGCCCCGACACCGCCTCCACCAGCGCCCCGAGCACCGCGACGAGCCCACGCCCGCCGGCGTCGACCACTCCCGCGCGCCCGAGCACGGCCAGCTGCTGCGGCGTCCGCTCCAGCGCGGCACAGGCTCCGTCGTACGCGGCCCGCACCACGGCGGAGCAGTCGTCGGGGGCTGCCTCGGCCGCCTCGGCGGCGGCCGTCGCCACGGAAAGGACCGTGCCCTCCACGGGGTGGGCCACCGCCTGGTACCCGGACGCGGCGGCATGGCCGAGCGCCTTCTTCAGGCGCCGGGCCCGCAGCCCGGAGGCCTCCTGCTCGGTCGGCTCGGACGCCTCGTGCCCGGCCGGCTCGGACGCCTCGTGAGAAAGGTCACCCTCCCCCGCGAGCACCTGGGACATCCCCCGCAGCAGCTGCGCCAGGATCGTCCCCGAATTGCCCCGCGCCCCGATCAGGGCGCCATGGGCCATCGCCCGTACCGCCTCGGCGAGCGAGGGGCCGTCAGGGGAGTCGGCCGCCTCGTGCGCGGCGAAGATCGCCTCCACCGCGCGGGCCGCCGATTCCACCGTCAGATAGAGGTTCGTGCCCGTGTCCGAGTCGGCCACGGGATAGACGTTGATGGCGTCGATCTCCTCGCGGGCCCGCCCGAGGGCGTCCAGCGCGAGTCCGCACCAGCCGCGCACCACGAGTGCGTCGGGGGTCTGCGGCACGGTGCCTCCTGTGAGCAGCGGGATCATTCGCAGACTAGTGCTGACCGGTGCCGCAGCGGAGCAGGGCCCGGAGCTGGGGGCGGGCGGGACATGGTAGTTTTCTTGTACCGACGCAGCCGATGTATGCTGCTTCGGTTGCCCGATTCGGATCGGGCCATTCCCTGGCAAGCCACTCAGATCCTTAACGGAACTCGACTCGGCATGCCGGGTTTCAACCGTAAGAGCATCTGAAGTCTTTGGAGTGACCCGTGGCTGCCAACTGCGACGTCTGTGGCAAGGGCCCGGGCTTCGGCAACAACATCTCGCACTCGCACCGCCGTACGCCGCGCCGCTGGAACCCGAACATCCAGCGCGTTCGTACCGTGGTCGGCGGGACGCCGAAGCGCGTGAACGCTTGCACCTCGTGCATCAAGGCCGGCAAGGTCTCGCGCTAATCGCAGCGCGGCCACCTAGCTGGTTGCTGCAGAGCCGGTTCGCCTTCGGGCGGACCGGCTTCTCGCTTTTCCGTGACGCGGGGACGCGGATACGTGATCTCCATGACGCGTACGTGCTCTCCATGAGCGGATACGTGGAGGGGGCCTGAGCGGATGAGCTCAGGCCCCCTCCACGTATCCGGGTCACGCCTTGCGCATCGCCCACGCATGGTCGACCGGCCCGATGCCCGCGCCGAGCGCGAACCCGGCCGCGATCGCGCCCGTGACGTAGTCCTTCGCCTGCCGGACCGCCTCCGGCACCTCGAGACCTTTCGCGAGCCCCGAGGCGATCGCGCTGGCCAGGGTGCAGCCGGTGCCGTGCGTGTGGCGGTTGTCGTGGCGCGGGGCGCGCAGCCAGATCTCCTCGGACCCGTCGGTCAGCAGATCCACCGCTTCCCCCGGCAGATGCCCGCCCTTGATCAGCGCCCACCGCGGGCCGAATTCCAGGAGCGCCGCGGCGGCCCGCCTGAGGTCCGCCTCCGCCGACACCCGTACGCCTGTGAGCTGAGCCACCTCGTCCAGATTCGGAGTGGCGACCGTGGCGACCGGCAGCAGTTTCGTGCGTACGGAATCGAGCGCCGCCTGGGCGAGCAGCGAGTCGCCGTGCTTGGAGACGCCGACCGGGTCGACCACCGCGGGGGCGTCCGTGCCGGCCAGCAACTCCGCGACCGTCTCGACCAGTTCGGCCGAGGCCAGCATGCCGGTCTTCACGGCCTGTACGCCGATGTCGTCGGCCACGCTGCGGTACTGGGCGCGCACCGCCTCGACCGGAAGTTCCCAAACGCCCTGGACGCCCACCGAGTTCTGCGCGGTGACCGCGGTGAGCACGCTCATCCCGTGCGTACCGAGCGCGAGCATCGTCTTGAGGTCCGCCTGGATGCCCGCGCCGCCGCCGGAGTCCGAACCGGCCACGGTGAGCACCAGGGGCGGGCGTATCGCAGAGGCACTCACGACTCGAGCTCCCCGCCGAAGTGGTCCCAACCGCCCTTGCTGGTCCAGGGCGCACCGTCGACCGTCACATGGGGCAGCGCGGAGGGGTTGAGGACCTCGCCGATCACCTTCCAGCGGGCCGGGAGCTTCACGTCCGGGGGGAAGGTCGCCACGATCGCGTGGTCCTCGCCGCCGGAGAGCACCCACTGCAGCGGGTCCACGCCGACGGCCTGACCGATGTCGTTCATCTGCGAAGGCACGTCCATCGCACCGGACTTGATGTCGATACGGACCTTGCTGGCCTCGGCGATATGGCCGAGGTCGGCGATCAGACCGTCGCTGACGTCCGCCATCGCGGTCGCTCCGAGCCCGGCCGCGGCGGGGCCCGCGTGGTACGGCGGCTCAGGCCGGCGGTGCGCCTCGACGAACGCGCGCGGCGAACGGAAGCCCCGCGAAAGCACCGCGTGCCCGGCGGCCGACCAGCCCAGCCAGCCCGTGTACGCGACGACATCGCCGGGCTGTGCGCCGCCGCGGGTCACCGGCTCGTGGTTGCGCAGATCGCCAAGTGCCGTGATCGACACGGTGATCGTGTCGCCGCGGACCACATCGCCGCCCACCACGGCCGCACCCGCGACCTGGCATTCGTCGCGCAGTCCGTCCATCAACTCCGTTGCCCACGTGACCGGGAGATCCGCGGGCACCACAAGTCCGAGAAGCAGCGCGGTCGGTACGGCGCCCATCGCGGCGATATCGGCGAGGTTCTGCGCGGCCGCCTTGCGGCCGACGTCGTACGCCGTGGACCAGTCGCGGCGGAAGTGCCGCCCCTCGAGCAGGATGTCGGTGCTCGCCACGACCCTGCGGTCCGGCGCGGACACGACCGCGGCGTCGTCGCCGGGGCCGATCCTGACCGCCGGAGTCGTCGTGAGCCGGGAGGTGAGCTCTCTGATGAGCCCGAACTCGCCGAGCTCCCCCACGGTGCCCTTCATCCCATCGCCCTTTCTGCGCCAGTGCCCTTGCGGTAGCGGGCCCGATCGGCCGCGGGTACCGTCAACGAATACGTCAACTTCTTATGCGCGCACGCCGAGGCACGCGCAGCTGCATCCGCCCCGGCGTACGTACCTGCGGCCCCGCGGGTCTCCCCGTGGGATGCGGCAACGCGATACCGTGGCGTCCTTTCTCCCCGCATGATCCCCGCGATCCCCGCGATGATCCTCGTGGCCGCCCTGGAGGTTCCGTGGTACAGGCGTACATCCTGATCCAGACCGAGGTCGGCAAGGCGTCGACCGTCGCCGATCTGATCGGCAAGATCCCAGGAGTGATCCAGGCCGAGGACGTCACCGGTCCCTACGATGTCATCGTGCGCGCTCAGGCGGACACGGTCGACGACCTCGGTCGCATGGTGGTTGCCAAAGTCCAGCAAGTGGACGGCATCACCCGCACTCTGACCTGCCCGGTCGTGCACTTGTAGCCCCCGTTTACGCTTGGCCGGTGAACTTTTTCCGTCGCCGGCTCGTCCAGCTCCCCACCCTCGGCGCGCTGCTGCTCGCCACAGGCTGCTCATGGACGGACGACACGGTGACGGCTGTGGTTCCCTCCCCCGACTCCCGGACGTCCGGCCACTGCCGGAACCTGCACGAGGCACTGCCCGGGCAGCTGGACGGCCTCGACCGGAGTGATCCCGAGCCGAGCTCGGAGTTCACCGCGGGGTGGGGAGGCTCGGCGATCATACTGCGCTGCGGTGTTCCGCAGCCCCCGAAGATGCTGGAGAAGAACCCGCCGTCCACCACGGTGGACGGGCTCGGCTGGCTCGTCGAGGAGCCGGGGGACGGTTCGTACCGCTTTACGAGCGCACTGCGCGAGGCCTACGTCGAGGTCACCATCAGTAAGGAGCACGCGAAGCAGGGGGCGGGCTCGCTCGTGGACCTCGGGCGCGTGATCAAGAAGACGGTGCCCGAAGGCATCGCGACCTGATCTGCGTGCGCATGCTCCTGCACGCAAGGAAGAGGCGGACCCCGCAGCAAGGGGTCCGGCTCTTCTGCGCGTACGGGGTGCCGCTCGCGGGCGGGACCCGGGTCTAGCGCAGCCCCGTGGGGCGCCGCCGAGCCGCCTGCACCAGGGGGTCCACCAGTTCCGGGTACGAGACGCCGCTCTCCTGCCACATGCGCGGGTACATGGAGATGGGCGTGAAGCCCGGCATCGTATTGATCTCGTTGATCACGAACTCGCCGTCCTCGGTGAGGAAGAAGTCCGCGCGCACCAGACCCTCGCAGCTGGCCGCGTCGAAGGCGGCGACCGCGAGGCGCTGCACCTCCGCCGTCTGCTCCGGGGTCAGCGGTGCGGGCACGAGACCGGAGGCCGAGTCGATGTACTTGGCCTCGAAGTCGTAGAACTCGTGGTCGGTGACCGGCGGGATCTCGGCGGGCACGCTCGCGCGCGGTCCGTCCTCGAACTCCAGGACGCCGCACTCGATCTCGCGGCCCCGGAGCAGCGCCTCCACGAGGAACTTCGGGTCGTGGCGCCGCGCTTCCTCGATGGCCTCGTCCAGGCCGTCGAAGGAGTCGACCTTGGTGATGCCGAAGGAGGAGCCGGCGCGGGCCGGCTTGATGAAGAGCGGCCAGCCGTGCTCACCGGCGAACTCGGCGATCTTCTGGCGGGCGTCGGCCCGGTCGGCCTCCCACTCGCGCGGGCGGATCACCAAGTACGGGCCGACGGGCAGGCCGAAGGAGGTGAAGACGCGCTTCATGTACTCCTTGTCCTGGCCGACCGCGGAGGCCAGAACTCCCGAGCCCACATAGGGCGTTCCGGAGAGTTCGAGCAGTCCCTGGAGGGTGCCGTCCTCGCCGTACGGGCCGTGCAGCATCGGAAAGACCACGTCGACCTCGCCGAGCGCCTTGGGCACGGTGCCGGGCTCGGTGTAGACGACCTCGCGGTTGGCGGGGTCGACCGGCAGGATGACGCCGCCCTCGCTGTTCTCCGCGACCTGCTCGACGGTCGGCACCTTGCGGTCGGCGATCGCCATCCGCTCGGGTTCGTCGGCGGTCAGCATCCACCGGCCGTCCGACGTGATGCCGATCGGCAGCACGTCGTACTTGGTGCGGTCGATGGCGTTCAGGACCGCACCGGCCGTGACGACCGAGATGCCGTGCTCGGAGCTGCGTCCGCCGAACACGACGGCCACACGCGGCTTGCGTACGTTCCCGCCGGAAGGCACGGAAACAGGGCTCTGGGAGGTGGTCTCGCTGCTCATATCGCGTCGAGACTACCTTGCGTGACCGTGCCCCTGGGAGCCCCGGCGCGCAGGTCCGGCCGGTGTCACGGACCGTGACACCGCTATGACATGACGGTCAACGGCCCCTGCGGCGTGCAGGTCAGTGACGCTCGGCCTTCGCGCTGCGCGACATGAGTTCCTTGACCGCGACCAGCGGCGGCTTCCCGTTGTGCACGATGTCCACCACGGTGTCCGTGATCGGCATCTCCACGCCGTGCCGCCGGGCCAGATCGGCCACGGATTCACAGGACTTGACGCCTTCGGCGGTCTGCTTGGTGACGGCGATGGTCTCCTCGAGGGTCATGCCCTTGCCGAGGTTGATGCCGAAAGTGTGGTTGCGTGACAACGGCGAAGACGCCGTCGCCACGAGGTCCCCGAGGCCCGCGAGCCCGGAGAAGGTCAGCGGGTCGGCGCCCATGGCGAGACCCAGCCGTGCGGTCTCCGCCAGACCACGGGTGATGAGCGAACCCTTGGTGTTGTCGCCCAGGCCCATGCCGTCCGCGATGCCGACGGCGAGACCGATCACGTTCTTCACCGCGCCACCGAGCTCACAGCCGACGACGTCGGTTTCGGTGTACGGGCGGAAGTACGGGGTGTGGCAGGCCTTCTGGAGCCGCTGCGCCACGGACTCGTCCCGGCAGGCAACCACGGCCGCGGCCGGCATCCGGGCGGCGATCTCCCGGGCGAGGTTGGGTCCCGAGAGGACGGCGATTCGGTCGGCAGGGGTCTTGGTGACGTCTTCGATGACCTCACTCATCCGCATCGCGGACCCGAGTTCCACACCTTTCATCAGGGACACGAGCACGGTGTCGCGCGCGAGCAGCGGCGCCCACTGGGCGAGATTGCCACGCAGTGTCTGCGAGGGGACCGCGAGGACCGTGAACTCCGCGCCCGCCGCGGCCTCGGCCGGGTCGGTGGTCGCCCTGATCCCCTCAGGTAGTTCGACGCCTGGCAGGTAGTCCGGGTTGCTGTGCCTGGAGTTGATGGCCTCGGCCAGCTCCGGGCGGCGGCCCCACAGCGTCACGTCACAGCCCGCGTCGGCCAGCACCATGGCGAACGTCGTCCCCCACGAACCCGTACCGAAGACGGCCGCCTTCACCGGTGCAGTCACTTCTTCTCGCCCTCGCCTTCGCGGTCGCCTTCACTCTTGGCCGCCTCGGCCAGCTTGCGCCGCTGCTCGATCCGCGCCAGACGCGGGTCGTACGGCTTGTCGGGAGCCTTCTCACCGCGCAGCTCCTCGAGCAGGGCGGTGATGTGGCGCATGATGACCTCCGTTGCCTCCTGCAGGAGTTCGGGCGTCATCTCGCGGTCATAGAAGGCCGACAGGTCCACCGGAGGCCCGGCGAGTACACGGCTGGTCTTGCGCGGGAAGAGATCGGGCTTCTTCGCGTACGGCGGGAGCAACTCGTTGGCGCCCCACTGCGCGACGGGAATCACCGGGCACTTGGTCTGCAGCGCGACCCGCGCGGCACCGGTCTTCGCGGTCATCGGCCACTGGTCCGGGTCACGGGTGATCGTGCCCTCCGGATAGAACGCGACGCATTCCCCGCGCTCGACCGCGGCGATGGCCGCGCGAAACGCGCTCAGCGCATCCGTGGACTCGCGGTAGACGGGGATCTGTCCGGTCTCCCGCATCATCATGCCGACAAAACCGGTCTTGAAAAGCCCGTGTTTGGCGAGGAAACGCGGCACACGTCCGGTGTTGTACTGATAGTGCGCGTATGCCAATGGGTCGACATGCGAATTGTGGTTCACCGCGGTGATAAATCCGCCCTCGGCCGGAATGTGTTCCATCCCGCGCCAGTCCCGCTTGAGGAGAACAATCAGCGGCGGTTTGGCGATGACCGCCGCAAGGCGGTACCAGAAGCCGATTCTGCGGCGGGGCACTCGGACACCTTCCTCTACGGACCTGCGTGTGGCTGGGTGGGCGGCCGCACAAGTGTCGCCCCAGGTCCCCGGTCTGTCGAGAACACCGTACGCCCACCCGTCACCCGCCACCGCCCTTGCATCGAGCTTCGCGCTCCTCCTGACCTATGTGCTCTCACCCGCCCTGGACAGGCCTTTGCCACCTCGTGACCCCAGGGCCTCCACAGCCCCGCCCCGCGGGCCAGAATGGGCGCGATGCGCACCGACAACGGCCGGCCCACTCCGCTCGCGTGGACCCTGGTCATACCCCTGAAGCCCCTGGCGCGGGCGAAGAGCAGGCTCGTGGAGCCGTTCTCCGCCCTGGGCACGGCACCGCTGCGCCCTTCGCTGGCCCTGGCGTTCGCACAGGACACGGTGGCGGCGGTGGCGGCCTGCCCTGCGGTACGGGATGTGGTGGTCGTCACGGACGACGAGCTGGCCGGACGGGAACTCGCGGCGCTCGGCGCCCTGATCGTGCGGGATGAACCCGGTACGGGCCTGAACGCCGCGCTCACGCACGGAGAGCGGGCCGTACGGGCGCTGCGGCCGAAGGCGGCGATAGCGGCGCTCAACGCGGATCTGCCGGCGCTGCGCCCGGCCGAATTGACCGCGGTACTCGACAATGCCGCGCAATTCCCGCGCGCATTTCTCGCGGATGCCGCCGGAATCGGCACGACACTGCTGTCGGCGAGCCCCGGAACGGAACTCTCCCCGGCCTTCGGCGGCGCCTCACGCGCCCGCCACACGGCGTCCGGAGCGGTCGAACTCACCCTGGCCGGCGTCGACAGCGTCCGTCAGGACGTGGACACCTGGGAGGACCTGCGGACCGCGAGCCGTCTCGGCCTCGGGCCGCGCAGTGCCGAGATGTTCAGAAGGTCTGCAGAGTCACCAGCGTGATCCGCCGGCCCTCGCCTTCGCCCGCCACCTCGATGCGTACGCGCTGACCTGGCCTGAGCAGCCTCAGACCGCCGGCGTCGAAGGCCTCGGCGGCGAACTCGACGGGGGTCCCGTCGTCCAGGAGGACGCTGCCGCTGCGGGACTCGGGATTGTAGGTGTACGCGGTGGCCTGCATGACCGCAGCGTATCGGGCGCTCCTCGGGCTGTTGAACGCACGCGGGCCGGTCCCCCCGGGAGGGGACCGGCCCGGCGCGTGAGTGAGCCCTGCGAGGCGCGGCGACATCCGGAGGGGGCGCCGCTGCCGTCACTTCTTCCTGGCGGTGGCCTTCTTGGCGGTGGTCTTGCGCGCCGGCGGCTTCTTGGCGGGCGCCTTCTTCGCCGTGGCCTTCTTGGCGGGGGCGGTCTTCTTCGCCGTCGCCTTCTTGGCCGGGGCCGCCTTCTTGGCGGTGGTCTTCTTGGCCGTGGCCTTCTTGGCGGCCGGAGTCGCCTTCTTGGCCGTGGTCTTCTTCGCCGTCGCCTTCTTGGCGGTCGTCTTCTTCGCGACCGTCTTCTTGGCGGTGGTCTTCTTCGCCGCCGCCTTCTTGGCGGTGGTGGCCTTCTTGGCAGCGGCCTTCTTGACCGTCGCGGAAGCGCCGCCGGACAGGCTGCCCTTGGGTGCCTTCTTGACCGCCACGTCGTTCTTCGGGAGCTTCTTGGAGCCGCTCACGAGGTCCTTGAAGCCCTGGCCCGCGCGGAAACGCGGCACCGAGGTCTTCTTGACCCGCACGCGCTCACCCGTCTGCGGGTTGCGGGCGTAACGGGCCGGGCGGTCGACCTTCTCGAACGAGCCGAAGCCCGTGACCGAAACGCGGTCACCGCTGACAACGGCACGGACGATGGCGTCCAGTACGGCGTCGACGGCGTCGGAGGCCTGCTGACGGCCACCGACCTTGTCGGCAATCGCTTCTACGAGCTGCGCCTTGTTCACGTCTTCCCCTTCGGAGACATTGCCGGAACGAATCTGTTCTGGCTTTTTCGCACGTTAGGCAGATATATACCGCAAATCAAACACGAAACGGGCGAATCACCCACGTGCCGCAGCGAACTGGGCCTTCAACCGCAGCAAACTGGGGGCTTCAAGGAGTTCCGTCCGTGGATCCGCCATCGGATAAGGCCCTTGCGTCCAGCTCATCCATGAACTGCCCAAGGCGTCTTGCCGCATCGACGAGATCGTGTTTGGCCGCGGCCGTAATGACCAGCAGCTTCCGGGTCAGCGCCATCCGTACGCTCTCCGGTACTTGCAGTTCACGCACCTTGCGGTGCGCCTCTTTCAGCTGGTCCGCGACCTCGCCGTAGAGCTCGAGTTGGCGTTCGCGTTCCATGCACCGATTGTGCCATCTGGCCTGAGTTGTCGCCTCACGAGGCCTCAGCGTGCCGCGCAGAAGGGGATTTCGGGGCGGCCGAAGACCTGAAGTCGCTCCTCGCGCGGGCCCCGTGGCGCGCCCGACCGGGGGGGCCAACTCGCCGCGACTCAGGAGGACTTGAGGCCTCCGCGCCCCAAAACGAGAGGGACCCCGCTGCCCGGCCCCCCCCTCACGCAGACCGCGGTTCGGAAAAGTTGCCGGGCTCACGTGCCCGAATGGCGCATCACACCTGGACGGTGCGCGGCTTGTAGGCGGGGCGACCCGCCTCGTAGGCCGCGATGTCGGGCTCGTTCTGCAGCGTGATGCTGATGTCGTCGAGGCCGTTCAGGAGCCGCCAGCGGGAGTTCTCGTCCAACTCGAAGTCGGCGGTGATTCCCTCGGCGCGCACCTGGCGTTCCTGCAGGTCCACGGTGATTTCGGCCGTCGGGTCGGCCTCCGTGAGCTCCCACAGCGCGTCCACGACCTTCTGGTCGAGTACGACGGTCAGCAGGCCGTTCTTCAGCGAGTTGCCGCGGAAGATGTCGGCGAAGCGGGAGGAGATGACCGTCTTGAAGCCGTAGTTCTGCAGGGCCCAGACGGCGTGTTCACGGGAGGAACCGGTGCCGAAGTCGGGTCCGGCGACCAGCACCGTGGCGCCCTCGCGCTCCTCCTTGTTGAGGATGAACTCCGGGTCCTTGCGCCAGGCCTCGAAGAGCCCGTCCTCGAATCCGTCGCGCGTGACCTTCTTCAGCCAGTGCGCGGGGATGATCTGGTCCGTGTCGACGTTGCTGCGGCGCAGCGGTACGGCCCGGCCGGTGTGCGTGGTGAAAGCTTCCATGGCTGATCAGACTCCAGCGGGCGTACGGGCGTCGGCTTCGGACAGGTCGGCGGGCGAGGCCAGATGGCCAAGGACCGCGGTGGCGGCGGCGACCTGGGGCGAGACCAGGTGGGTGCGGCCGCCCTTGCCCTGCCGGCCCTCGAAGTTGCGGTTGGAGGTGGACGCGGAGCGCTCGCCGGGGGCGAGTTGGTCCGGGTTCATGCCCAGACACATCGAGCAGCCCGCGTGCCGCCATTCGGCGCCGGCCTCCTTGAAGACCTTGTCCAGGCCCTCGGATACGGCCTGCAGGCCCACCCGGGCGGAGCCGGGGACGACCAGCATCCGTACGCCGTCGGCGATTTTGCGGCCTTCGACGATCGCGGCGGCCGCACGCAGGTCCTCGATACGGCCGTTGGTGCAGGAACCGACGAAAACGGTGTCGACCTTGATGTCGCGCAGCGCCTGCCCGGCCTCCAGACCCATGTACTCCAGGGCCTTTTCGGCCGCGTGGCGCTCCGAAGCGTCTTCGTACGAAGCAGGGTCGGGGACGTTCGCCGACAGGGGCGCGCCCTGGCCGGGGTTGGTGCCCCAGGTGACGAACGGGGCCAGTTCCTCGGCCTTGATGACGACCTCGGCGTCGAATTCCGCGTCGTCGTCGGTCTTCAGGGTCTTCCAGTACGCCACGGCGGCGTCCCAGTCCTCGCCCTCGGGGGCGTGGTCGCGGCCCTTGATGTAGTCGAACGTGGTCTCGTCGGGGGCGATCATGCCCGCGCGGGCACCGGCCTCGATCGACATGTTGCAGATGGTCATGCGGGCTTCCATCGAGAGCTTCTCGATGGCGGGGCCGCGGTATTCGAGGATGTAGCCCTGGCCGCCGCCGGTGCCGATCTTCGTGATGATGGCGAGGATCAGGTCCTTCGCGGAGACACCGTCGGGCAGTTCGTCGCCCTCGACCGTGATGGCCATGGTCTTGGGGCGGGCGAGCGGCAGCGTCTGCGTGGCGAGCACGTGCTCGACCTGCGAGGTGCCGATGCCGAACGCCAGGGCACCGAAGGCACCGTGGGTGGAGGTGTGCGAGTCACCGCAGACGACCGTGGTGCCCGGCTGGGTCAGGCCCAGCTGCGGTCCCACGACGTGGACGACGCCCTGCTCGACGTCGCCGAGCGAGTGCAGCCGTACGCCGAAGTCGGCCGCGTTCTTGCGCAGCGTCTCCAGCTGGATGCGCGAGACGGGGTCCGCGATGGGCTTGTCGATGTCGAGGGTGGGGGTGTTGTGGTCCTCGGTCGCGATGGTGAGGTCGAGGCGCCGCACCTGCCGGCCGCTCTTGCGGAGGCCGTCGAAGGCCTGGGGGCTGGTCACCTCGTGCAGCAGGTGCAGATCGATGTAGAGGAGGTCGGGCTCGCCCTCGGCGCGCCGGACGACGTGGTCGTCCCAGACCTTCTCCGCGAGTGTCCTACCCATCGCTTTCCCTCCGGCCGGCCATCAGCGCCCGGCTCAACTAGAGATGTGTGGCGGCTACGTCCGTTCCCCACGTACCGGACGTCCACCGCCGGGCCCGTGCTTTCCGGCCCGTCGTCCGTACAGGGTGGCAAGTTCCCGGAAAATTTGAACTTGCGTTTCACAGAGTGAGACGCGAATATCGACGCATGGACAACTCTAGCGGCGTCGGCGTTCTCGACAAGGCGGCTCTGGTCTTGAGCGCTCTGGAGTCCGGTCCGGCCACCCTCGCAGGGCTGGTCGCGGCCACCGGACTCGCACGACCCACGGCACACCGCCTTGCCGTGGCCCTTGAACACCACCGCATGGTGGCGCGTGACATGCAGGGCCGTTTCATTCTCGGCCCCCGGCTCTCCGAGCTCGCGGCGGCGGCCGGTGAGGACCGCCTGCTCGCGACCGCGGGCCCGGTTCTGACCCACCTGCGGGATGTGACGGGCGAGAGCGCCCAGCTCTACCGCCGCCAGGGCGACATGCGCATCTGCGTCGCCGCGGCCGAGCGCCTGTCCGGCCTTCGGGACACCGTCCCGGTCGGTTCTACGCTGACCATGAAGGCCGGCTCCTCCGCGCAGATCCTGATGGCCTGGGAGGAGCCCGAGCGCCTCCACCGCGGCCTGCAGGGCGCCCGTTTCACGGCCACGGCACTCTCCGGCGTACGGCGCCGGGGCTGGGCCCAGTCGATCGGCGAGCGCGAACCGGGCGTCGCCTCGGTCTCGGCGCCGGTGCGCGGGCCGTCCAACCGCGTGGTCGCGGCCGTCTCGGTCTCCGGACCGATCGAGCGCCTGACCCGCCACCCGGGCCGTATGCACGCCCAGGCCGTCATCGACGCGGCCGGCCGCCTCAGCGAAGCTCTGCGCCGCTCGGGCTGAGCCCACCCCTGTCCGTACGGAAGGTCCGCCTCAACGCCGCGGCGGACCCTCCGATGTGATGCCCCACCGTCCATGGGGCGCCCTGCTTCCCGTACGACCCCTACAAGCGAAAACCCTCAAGCCACCTTCAGCCGGTCGGCCGCGCGGTCCCCGCGACGGGCGGCCGGCTGGGTGCCGTGAGCGGCACCCAGACCGAACTCCGGCATGTTCACCTAGACGTTCTCGTAACGGCCCCCCGGCACCAGACAGGTCTCGTGCCAAATGCCCACCGCTCCCCCGGCGTTGCGCGCGCTGCGGTTGTACGCGGTCCAGGCCGGCCGGTGCTCCTTTCCGGCATCCGTCGCGTACGCGAGGAGCTTCTCCTTCGACTCCCAGTACTGGATGACGGTGAAGAGCCTCGGCCCGCCGAGCACGAGGCGGTAGTGGAGCAGCCCGGACTCCTTGTCCTGGGAAAGCTCACGGAGCATGCGCGGCATCGCACGGAAAACCGGCAGCCAACTCCTCAGCCGACGCAGCTTGTTGATCCGCATACCGATGAGGAAGACGACCACATCGCCCTCCGCGGCGGCGGTCCTGCGCTCCTGGATCACTTCGGCACTCATGACATCCCCCTGCCACTCGATGAAGCCCGGCGGCATCACCCCATCGGATAGTGCCGCTATCCATGCTTAGATAGTGCCACTCTCCAAGGGGGGTAGCAAGGGCTACGGAAGGGCGCGACGGCTTCATGAGACTTGCGGAACTGAGCGAGCGCAGCGGCGTCTCGACGGCCACGATCAAGTACTACCTGCGCGAGGGCCTGTTGCAGCCAGGACGCCGGATCACCGCCACCCAGTCCGAGTACGGCGAGGAGCACCTGCGCCGGCTGCGGCTCGTGCGCGCGCTGATCCAGGTGGGCCGCGTCCCGGTGAGCACGACCCGCGAGGTGCTCTCCGCACTTGGCGACGACTCCCTCGACCAGCACAGCCGGATCGGCGTCGCGGTCGAGGCACTCCCCCACGCACCCCTGCCCGCCGAGGACGATCCGGCGACCGAGCACGCACGCCACGAGGTGGCGAAGCTCTTCGAGCGCCTCGACTGGGACGACTCCCGTGGCTCCGGGCCCAGTTCACCGTCGTACGGAACCCTGGTGACCGCCGTCGCCGCGCTGACCCGGCTCGGATACCCCTGCGGGGTCGAGGAGTTGCTGCCGTACGCCCGCGCGGTGTCCCAACTCTCGGTGAACGAGCTGGACTTGGTGGCACGCTTCCCCGAGGAGGAGCGGGTGGAGGCGGCGGTCGCCCTGACAGTCCTCTATGAACCGGTACTCCTCAGTCTGCGCCGGCTCGCGGAGACCGATGAATCGGGGCGCCGCTTTATGAATACGTAGCGAAATGGCTGGATTCCGCGAAATTGCCCGCATTCAGGAATGCGAAAGGCCCTCCCCGGAGGGAGGGCCTTTCGTTTGCGTACCCCCGACCGGATTCGAACCGGCGCTACCGCCTTGAGAGGGCGGCGTGCTAGGCCGCTACACAACGGGGGCCTTGCGGATCGATGATCCGCGGGTGCAGATGAGCTCTGCGAGCTGGCCTACCTGGACTCGAACCAAGACTAACGGAACCAGAAACCGTCGTGCTGCCAATTACACCATAGGCCAACAAAACGCAATCCCCGTCAGGGATCTTGTTCTGTGGTGTGCGTCTCCCGCCGGGCTTTCCCCCTGCGAGCGGCGCAGGAAGAACATTACCCGAAGGTGTCCGGCGCTCCAAAACGGGTTTGGCCCGCGAGTACGGCCGGGAGCTGGTCGAGGCCGGTGATCCGGACCAGTTCGGGCCGGCCGCCCTGTCCTGAGCGGTCCAGCCAGATGCCCTTGAGACCCGCCTCGACCGCTCCGCGCGCGTCCGTGTCGGGCTGGTCCCCTACGTACGCGACCTCGTGCGGGGCGAGGCCCAGCGCGTCGCAGGCGGCGTGGAACGCGGCGGCTTCCGGCTTGGCGACCCCCAGTTCGGCCGCGCACAGGACGGCCTCGAAGCGGTCGCGTACGCCGAGGGTGCGCAGTTTGCGGTCCTGGTTGAGCAGCGAGGAGTTGGACAGGACCCCGTGCCGGTACATGTCGGCCAGGGCGTCGAGCGCGGGGACCGTGTCGGGGAAGAGCGCCCAGGCGGCCTCGTAGTGACCGAGGTAACGCTCGAACCACTCGTCCGCCTCGGCGTCGGTGAGCGTACGCCCGGTGAAGTCGCGGACGCGGTCGCGGCGCTGGCCCTCCCAGCCGACCAGGCCCGCCTCGAAGCGGGCCCAGTGCTCGCGGGTGATCCGCTTCCAGTCGTCGAGGGTGCCGGTGGTGAGGCCTTCGGCGGTGAGGTGGGCCCGCATGCCGACGGTGTCGGCCGAGGCGTAGTCGAAGATCGTGTCGTCGATGTCCCAGACGATGGCTTTGATCATGCGTTCCCCGTGGCTTCCTTCGTCGGTCGGTCCAGGCCCGAACGTACGCGAAAAGGCCCGGAAACCGTGATGGTTCCGGGCCTTTCGCTCGCATACGGGACGCGCGTACGCGCCTCGCGTACGGGGCTCACGTACGAGCGCCGCGTACGAGAAGGAGTTACGCGGCCAGCTTCGCCAGGGCCGCGTCGATGCGGGCCAGGCTCTTGTCCTTGCCCAGGATCTCCAGGGACTCGAAGAGCGGCAGACCGACCGTGCGGCCGGTGACGGCGACGCGGACCGGGGCCTGGGCCTTGCCGAGCTTGAGGCCGTGCTCCTCGCCGGCGGCGAGTACCGCGTTCTTGAGGGACTCCGGGTCCGACCAGTCGGCGGTGTCGAGCTTGGCGCGGGCCGTGGTGAGCAGGGCCACCGGGTCGCCCTTCATCGCCTTCGTCCAGGAGGCCTCGTCCTCGACCGGCTCCTGGCGGAACAGGAAGTCCACGTTGGCCGTGATGTCCGAGAGGACCTGCACACGGGTCTGCGCGTGCGGGGCGATGGCCTCCCACTTGGCCTGGTCGAAGTCCTCGGGCGCCCAGTTGGCGTGCGGGGCCTTCAGCCAGGGCTCGCAGGCGGCCGTGAAGGCCTTCACGTCGAGCATGCGGATGTGGTCGGCGTTGATCGCCTCGGCCTTCTTCAGGTCGAAGCGGGCCGGGTTGGCGTTGACGTCCGCGATGTCGAACTTCTCGATCAGGTCCTGGACCGAGAAGACGTCCTGGTCGGCCGAGAACGACCAACCGAGCAGGGACAGGTAGTTGAGGAGGCCCTCGGGCAGGAAGCCGCGCTCGCGGTACAGGTTCAGGGAGGCCTGCGGGTCGCGCTTGGAGAGCTTCTTGTTGCCCTCGCCCATGACGTACGGGAGGTGGCCGAAGGCCGGGGTCGTCTTGGCGAAGCCCAGCTCGATCAGCGCCTTGTAGAGCGCGATCTGGCGGGGGGTCGAGGAGAGGAGGTCCTCGCCGCGCAGGACGTGCGTGATCTCCATCGCCGCGTCGTCGACCGGGTTGACCAGGGTGTAGAGCGGGGCGCCGTTGGCGCGGACGATGCCGTAGTCCGTGACGTTCTCCGCCTGGACGGTGATCTCGCCGCGCACCAGGTCGGTGAAGGTGGTCGCCTCGTCGGGCATGCGGAAGCGGACGATGTGGCTCCGGCCCTCGGCCTCGTACGCCTGCTTCTGCTCGTCCGTGAGGTCGCGGCAGTGGCCGTCGTAGCCGGAGGGCTTGCCGGCGGCGCGGGCGGCCTCGCGGCGGGCGTCCAGCTCTTCGGTGGTGCAGTAGCAGGGGTACGCGTACTTGCCCTCGATGAGCTTGGCCGCGACCTCCTTGTAGAGGTCCATACGCTGCGACTGGCGGTACGGGGCGTGCGGGCCGCCCACCTCCGGGCCCTCGTCCCAGGTCAGGCCGAGCCAGCGCATCGAGTCGAGGAGCTGCTCGTAGGACTCCTCGGAGTCACGGGCCGCGTCGGTGTCCTCGATACGGAAGACCATGGTGCCGCCGTTGTGCCGGGCGAAGGCCCAGTTGAACAGGGCGGTGCGGACCAGGCCCACGTGCGGGTTGCCGGTCGGCGAGGGACAGAAGCGGACGCGCACGTTGGCGTCTGCTTCGTTTGCGGAGTTAGCCACGCTTGATCACCTTGTTGGTGAGAGTGCCGATGCCTTGGATGGTGACGGCGACCTCGTCGCCGACGTTGAGGGGGCCGACGCCCGCGGGGGTGCCGGTCAGGATGACGTCGCCCGGGAGCAGGGTCATCGCCTCGCTGATGTTGACGATCAGATCCTCGATGGAATGGATCATCTGGCTCGTCGAGCCGAGCTGACGCTGTTCGCCGTTGACCGTGCACTGGATCGCGAGGTCGCCGGGGTCGAGCTCGGTCTCGACCCAGGGGCCGATGGGGCACGAGCTGTCGAAGCCCTTGGCCCTGGCCCACTGCTTCTCGCGCTTCTGTACGTCGCGGGCGGTGACGTCGTTGGCGCAGGTGTAGCCGAAGATGACGTCCTTGACGCGCTCGCGCGGGACCTCGCGGCACATGCGGCCGATGACGACGGCGAGCTCGGCCTCGTGGTGCAGCTCGTTCGAGAACGACGGGTACTCGATGGGGTCGCCGTCGCCGACCATCGACGTGGTCGGCTTGAAGAACGCCCACGGGACGTCGGCCGGCTCGTTGCCGAGTTCCTTGGCGTGGTCCGCGTAGTTGCGGCCGAACGCGATGATCTTGTTGCCGATCACCGGCGGCAGCAGGCGGACCTTGCCGAGCGGGACCTTGACGCCGCTGAGCTCGAAGTCCGCGTAGGGGATGCCCTTGATGATGTCGAGCACGGGGCCCTCGGGGCCCTCCTCGACCGCGCCGAAGGCGACATTGCCGTCGATGGAGAATCTGGCGATGCGCACGGAAGCCTCTTGATTCCTGACTTGGCGGGGTGTGGGGGCGCAGCCCCCACGGGCGCGCCACGCACACAGCACTGAAAACGCAGCCGGCCGCCACAATCCGGGCGGGGTGCGGGGCGGCAGCCCCACAAGGCTACGTCTACTCGACCGCGACCGCGTCCGTTACTTCGCCGCGACCGCGCCCGCGTCCGTTACTTCGCCGCGACCGCGCCCGCGACAGTGATCACGACCGGCTCCGGGGTGGCCGGGGCGTTGTGCAGCATGGTGCGGCGGGGGTTGGCCGTGTTCGCGGGCAGTTCGACGGCCTGGTCGGCCGGCAGTGCGGCGGTGTCGAGATCCGACGCGTCCGTGAGGTGCATCAGGGTCGTGCGGCGCGGATTGGCTATACGGAACATCGGCGTCGTCTTCACGTTCTTCACGGCTGAACAGACCTCGGGTCTCTACTGGATGCGGCTGCCTGTGCGGCCGCTTGACGAACAGGCCATCCCTGTAAAGCGTCAGGCTAAACATGCGAATTCCCCCCGCCGCCGGGTTCCCGCCTTGATCAGCGTGTGAGTTTGCTCACCAGGGAGCGGATGAATCGGGCATAACGGAGTGTCAACTGTCCAGCGAAGATCGGACATTACATAGCTGAACCCATCATTCCGATTCTGATCATGGCGACTGGGACACCCCCTCCCCGTAAGCAGTTCCTAAGGAAATGTCCGCTATCCCATGGATCCCGCTCTACACCTGGTGACACCGTCCTCACATGGCGTCACGCAGGTCACGGCCCGATACCCGGCCCTTGTTGGAGATCCTGCACTGTGCTGGAATTCCCGGGACCGCCGCAGATATGAGCCGGCGCGCATGGCGCAACGCAGCGTCGAGCAGCGGCGGGAGAAGGGGGAGACGCGCCGGTCACTGACGACCACCGGGGCCTTCTCGCCCCAAAACGCCGACACCGTCCCGCCGTTTGCGCGGAGGGACGCCTGGTCCAGAGGTTGCGACGCTAGTGCAGGGACGTTTCAAGAGGGATGGCTCGGGCTCTGCCCAGGGCCGCCAGACCGGAGGGGTGGCCGAGCCGGAGCTGCGCGCCGGGACCGGCCCCACCACAGGCAACTCCGCACCCCCGCACGCCTCGGGTTCCTCACCTGCCGGTGATGCCGAGCGCTCCGCGGGAGGTGCCGCGGCAGGCGGTGCGACCACACCTGCCCTGGCCGCCGCGCGCAAGGGCCCCGGCCCGCGCATCGCCCTGCGCAACTGGCGTATCTCCACGCGTCTGGTGTCACTGCTCGCGCTGCCCGTGGTCGCGGCCACGTCGCTCGGCGCGCTGCGCATCAACTCGTCCATGGACGAGATCGAGCAGCTCGACAGCATGAAGCTGCTGACCGAGATGACGAAGGAAGCGACCGAGCTCGCCAACGCGCTCCAGGAGGAGCGCGACGAGACGGCCGGTCCGCTGTCCACCGGGTCACCGAAGGAATCGCCGGAGATCCTGGGCCTCTACGACAAGACGGAGACCGCTCAGAAGCAGTTCCTGTCGGCGACGCAGGGGTTCGAGGAGAATCGCGACGACAAGGCGCTGGACACGGTCCGCAGCAACCTCACGCGTATCGCGGGCCAGCTCAACAAGATCAAGAACATCCGGAACGACGCATACCAGGACGACACCTCCAGCTCGCAGACGGTCAGCGCGTACAACCGGCTCATCGAGCAGCTGCTCGACCTGTCGCGCGACATGGCGCTCGCCACGAGCAGCCCGGCGATCATCGAGCGGACCCGCATCCTCTCGTCGTTCTCCGCCGCCAAGGAGTACGCGTCGATCCAGCGGGCCATCATCTCGGCCGCCCTGCCCGACAGCAACAAGGAGCGCGGCGAGCTCTCCGAGACCGACCGCGCTTACGGCCAGGCGGCGCTCGAGGGCGAGGATCTCGCGCTCGGCAATGTGAAGCGGGAATACGCCGCCACCGGCGAGGACGCGGTCGAACTCCTCGCTCCGATCGACAACAAGCCCATCGTCAAGGAGACCAACCAGTACGCGGGGCGCGTCCTCGCGCCGGGGAACGGTCTCAAGAACGAGGAGTTTCGCTCCTACAAGGACTGGAGCGACGACGCCAGCACCAAGATCGTGGCCATGGGCCTGATCGAGCGGCAGCTGCTCGACGACATGGAGCAGACCGCCCGTGAGCTCCGTCAGGACTCCGAGCAGGAAGCCATCCTCAACGGTGCGCTGATCCTCCTCGTCCTCGGCATATCCCTCGTCGGCGCCTTCGTCGTGGCCCGGTCCATGATCCGGTCGCTGCGCCGCCTGCAGGACACCGCGACCAAGGTCGCCCAGGACCGGCTGCCCGAGCTGGTCAAGCAGCTGTCCGAGTCCGACCCGCAGGACATCGACACCTCCGTCGAGTCCGTCGGTGTGCACTCCCGGGACGAGATCGGCCAGGTGGCCGCGGCCTTCGACGACGTGCACCGCGAGGCCGTCCGTCTGGCCGCCGAGCAGGCGTTGCTGCGAGGCAACGTCAACGCGATGTTCACCAACCTCTCGCGCCGTTCGCAGGGCCTCATCCAGCGTCAGCTCTCGCTCATCTCCGAGCTCGAGTCGCGCGAGGCCGACCCGGACCAGCTGTCCTCGCTGTTCAAGCTCGACCACCTCGCGACCCGCATGCGCCGTAACGGTGAGAACCTCCTCGTTCTCGCCGGTGAAGAGCCCGGCCGCCGCTGGACCCGCCCGGTCCCGCTGGTCGACGTGCTCCGCGCCGCCGCATCCGAGGTGGAGCAGTACGAGCGCATCGAGCTGTCCTCCGTGCCGGCGACCGAGGTCGCGGGCCGCGTGGTCAACGACCTCGTGCACCTGCTCGCCGAGCTGCTCGAGAACGCCACCTCGTTCTCCTCCCCGCAGACCAAGGTCAAGGTGACCGGTCACGCGCTGCCCGACGGCCGCGTGCTGATCGAGATCCACGACACCGGTATCGGCCTCTCGCCCGAGGACCTCGCGGCGATCAACGAGCGGCTCGCGTCGCCGCCCACCGTGGACGTCTCGGTCTCGCGCCGCATGGGTCTGTTCGTGGTCGGCCGTCTGTCGCAGCGTCACGGCATCCGTATCCAGCTGCGTCCTTCGGACTCCGGCGGTACGACCGCGCTCGTCATGCTGCCCGTCGATGTCGCCCAGGGCGGCAAGAAGGCCCCGTCCTCTCCCGGTGCGGGTGCGGGCGGCGGTATCGCCCAGGCGGCCGCCGGTGCCGCGGCCGCGCGGCAGCAGACGGCCGGCAACCAGGCTGCCAACCAGTCCGCGGGACGGCTCGCCGCTCCCCCGCCGCGCGGCCAGGGCGCGGGCTCCGGCCCGCGGGCGGGCCTGCCCCGCCGCGCCGGCGGGCCGGCCCCCCACCCAGCCCCCGGGCCGGCCCCCCCCCCCCCGCCGGCGCGGCCAGGCCCCGGCCCCGGCCCCGCGGGCGGCCCTGCCCGGCCGCGACGGCGGACCGGCCGCACCTCGGCCGAACGCCCCGCAGGGCAACCCGCAGCAGGGCAACGGCTTCGGCGGGCCCCGCGGTGGTGCTCCGGCCGGCCGCGGCGGCAACGCTCCGCAGCAGCCCGCCGCTCCCCAGCAGCAGCCCCAGCGCGCTCGTGGCGAGGGCCGCCCCCAGGACGGCCGTCAGCTGCCGCCCATGGGCGGGCCGCGTGCCGAGCTGCCCGGTGGCAACCCCCAGGCGCGTACGCCCAGTTGGGGCAAGGACATTCCGCAGGAGCAGCCGCGCGGACACGAGGAGCCGGAATCCACCGGGCTCTTCGGGCGCCCCGGAGCGGGCCGCGACGACCGGCAGCACACGCAAGGACCGGGCTCCACGGCCCAGTTCGACCGTCCGGACTTCAACGGTCCGCGTCCGGCCGGGATACCCAACCCGCCCAACCCCGCCCCCCAGCAGCGGCCGCAGGGGCAGGACAGCACCGGTCAGTTCCAGCGTCCCCAGGGCCAGGACAGCACCGGTCAGTTCCAGCGTCCCGGCTCCACCGGCCAGTTCGCGCAGCAGCCCGGTCAGCCCTCGGGGCCCGAGCGGCCGCAGGCGCCGCGCGGTGGCGCGGGTCAGCGGGACACCGCCGACTTCGCCGTACCGCGTCCTCCCGCGCCGCGTCAGCCGGCCCCGCGTCCGGTGCAGCCGCAGCAGCCCGTACAGCCTCCGGCGCCCGCACGGCCGCAGCAGCAGGCCGACAGCGACGCCTGGGCACTGCCGCCGGCGAGCGGTCCGGGTGACGGCCGTACTCCGCTGTACGACACGTTGGAGACGAACTGGTTCCGCGAGAGCCAGCAGCAGGGCCAGGCTCCTCAGCAGGCGCAGCCGCAGGCTCCGCAGCAGGGCCAGGCGCAGGCCCCTGTGCCCCCGCGCCCCCAGCAGGCACCGGCGCAGAGCACCGCTTGGCGCAACTCCCCCAATGACGAGCTCGGCCGACAGGCCGAGCGGGTGCGTCAGCCCTCCGCGGGCGGCGTCACCACCTCCGGTCTGCCGCGCCGTGTGCCCCGCGCCAACCTCGTGGCGGGCACGGCCGAACAGCAGCAGCACCAGGGCGGCCCGCAGGTCTCCCGCCGTCCCGACGACGTTCGCGGGCGGCTCACGAATCTGCGGCGCGGCATTCAGCAGGGCCGGCAGGCGGGCTCCGGTGACACCGGCAGCTTCCCCAGCCCCTCTCACCAGCAGGAGCGATAGTTGAGTCCGATGAGCCAGGCGGCACAGAACCTGAACTGGTTGATCACCAACTTCGTGGACAACACCCCAGGGGTGTCACACACGGTGGTGGTCTCCGCCGACGGACTGCTGCTCGCTCTGTCCGAGGGTTTCCCGCGTGACCGCGCGGACCAGCTGGCGGCGGTCGCCTCCGGTCTGACCTCGCTGACCGCGGGAGCGTCGAGGATCTTCGAGGGCGGCAGCGTCGCCCAGACCGTGGTGGAGATGGAGCGCGGCTTCCTCTTCCTCATGTCGATCTCCGACGGTTCCTCGCTCGCCGTACTCGCCCACCCGGACGCCGACATCGGCCTGGTCGGCTACGAGATGGCGTTGCTCGTCGACCGCGCGGGCACGGTCCTCACCCCGGACCTGCGCGCGGAACTGCAAGGCAGCCTGCTGCACTAACGGCCGCGTACAAACGAACCGATTCCGTCCGGCCGCCCCCGCGATCCCCCCACCGGCCACATTTCAGACGGCACCGACAACTTGCTGTCCCGCCCGGAGGATTCATGACCCCGCCCACCGCCTCTCACGATCCGTACGGTGCTCAGACCGACTACGGCATGGAGGCCGAGCAGCCGCTGGTACGCCCGTACGCGATGACGGGCGGCCGGACCAGGCCGCGCTACCAGCTGGCCATCGAGGCCCTGGTCAGCACCACGGCCGATCCGATGCAGCTGCAGGGTCTGCTCCCCGAGCACCAGCGCATCTGCCATCTGTGCCGTGAGGTCAAATCGGTCGCCGAGGTCTCGGCGCTTCTTTCCATGCCGCTCGGCGTGGCCCGGATCCTGGTCGCCGACCTGGCCGAAGCCGGTTTCGTGGCCATCCACCAGCCCGGCGGCGACGAGAACGCCGGCGGCCAGCCTGACGTAACACTGCTCGAGAGGGTGCTCAGTGGACTTCGCAAGCTCTAGCGGCGAGGCCGTACGTTCCACCACCAGCGCGAAGATCGTGGTGGCGGGCGGCTTCGGCGTGGGCAAGACCACGTTCGTCGGCTCCGTCTCGGAGATCAACCCGCTGCGTACCGAGGCCGTGATGACCTCGGCCTCGGCCGGGATCGACGACCTCACGCACACCGGGAACAAGACGACCACCACGGTCGCCATGGACTTCGGCCGCATCACGCTGGACCAGGACCTGATCCTGTACCTCTTCGGTACGCCCGGTCAGGACCGCTTCTGGTTCATGTGGGACGACCTGGTGAAGGGTGCGATCGGTGCCGTGGTCCTCGTGGACACGCGCCGCCTCGCGGACTGCTTCCCGGCCGTGGACTACTTCGAGAACTCCGGGCTGCCGTTCGTCGTCGCCCTGAACGGCTTCGAGGGCCACCAGCCGTACCAGCCGGACGAAGTGCGCGAAGCGCTGCAGATCGGACCGGACACCCCGATCATCACGACCGACGCGCGCCACCGTGCGGATGCGAAGTCCGCGCTCATCACGCTCGTCGAGCACGCACTGATGGCGCGTCTGAAGTAGTCACGTACGGGCATCAAGTCGTCCTGGACATACGGAAGTTGTCGTAAGTTGTCTAGAGGCTTGTGTGAGCACCCTGTGTCCTTTGACACGATCCGCCCCTGTGTTCATAACGTTTCGACAGAGAATTCCGGGCCCACCGACACCGCTTGCTGTCACTCGGTATCGCTGCGCTCACAAGAGCCCCGCCTTTTGGCGGGGCTCGCTCTTTATGACCGTTTTATCTGAGGCGCAGGTCACCCGGAATCATTTCTTCCGAACGTTTGGAATCGCCTGCGCTGACGTGCTGGAATGCGCTGAACTGCCCAGTAGTACCGGGCCGGACGCACTGCCCCGAACCCGGGCTGGAAGACGACAGCGGCACAACGTACGTGCCGACGCCGAGAGGTTGTTGGTCGAGTGAGGCGAAGCAAGAGCAGTCCCGAGCCGTCGGCACGGGGCAACTTCACCCCGCCCCAGCGGGAAGTCATGGCTCCCGCGCCCACGCAGGGCCCCGACCCCGCGCCGGCCGGCGGCGGGGGACGGCTGTCCCCGCGCAACTGGCGTGTGCCCGTACGCCTGAACGCGATCCTCCTCATACCCGCCCTGGTCGCCCTCGTCATGGGCGGCTTCCAGGTGAAGGGCTCCATTGACACGTGGAGCGAGGCGCAGGACGCGGAGAAGACGGCGCTCATCGTGCGCGCGGCCGCCGAGTACAGCCACGCGCTGCTCGACGAGCGCGACCTCAGCGCGGCTCCCCTGCTGCTCGGCGAGGGCGACTCCGCTCAGGTCAAGGAGCTCCGGGACAAGACGGCCGAGGCCAAGAAGAAGTTCGACCTCGCCGTCGCGGACATGCCCGCGAACCAGGGCCTCGAGCGCCGGCTGAAGCTCTTCAAGGCGAACGAGTCCAAGCTCGAGGACGTACGCAAGAAGGCCTACACGCGGTCGCAGGACCCGCTGACGACCGAAGAGGCGTACACCGACATCCAGCACTTCCTGATGGAGTTCGCCAACGAGCTGAGCCTGGGCACCGGCAACGTGACGAGCTACGGCCGTACCGTCTACGCCGTCTCGCTCGCCAAGGCCTCCGCCTCGCTGCAGCGCTCCATCGGCACGCACATCCTCGTCCGGCCGAGCCAGAAGCCGGCCGACCTGCGCAGCCAGCTGCAGTCGCTGAGCACGTACCGCTACCTGGAGGGCATCGCCATCGGCGAGTACAACTCCAGCGGTACGGAGGCCGACGCCAAGGCCCTCAAAGAGCAGATGACGAAGCAGCAGAAGTCCACCGGCATCGAGCTGCCGCCCGGCGCCGAGGCCGGACAGAAGCAGTCGCGGCAGTACAGCGCCATGCCGGTGATGGACTTCCAGCTCGGTGCGATGGCTACGGCCCTTCAGTCCCCTGAGACGGCCGCCAGTACGCTCAAGAAGGCAGGCGTCAGCGCCGAGTCCTGGCAGAAGCTCGCCACCGCGAAGATGGAGGGCTACGGCGCCATCGAGGACGACCTGATCAACCGGGCCGTCGACGACGCCTCGCAGATCTCCTCCGACGCCGAGCGCGACGCCTACATCAACGGTGCGATCGTCGTCGTGGCCCTGCTCGCCGCGTTCATCATCGCCGGGCTCATGGCCCGCCAGATGTCGCGCGCGATGCGCCGCCTGCGCACCGCCGCCTTCGACGTCGCCGAGCAGCGTCTACCGATGCTGGTCGACCAGCTCTCGCGCACCGAGCCGGGCCGGGTGGACACCCGTGTCCAGCCCATCCCGATCACCACGACCGATGAGATCGGCGAGGTCGCCCGCGCCTTCGACCAGGTGCACCGCGAGGCCGTCCGGCTCGCCGCCGAGCAGGCGCTCCTGCGGGGCAACATCAACGCGATCTTCACCAACCTGTCGCGCCGCAACCAGTCCCTGATCGAGGGCCAGCTGACCCTGATCACGGACCTGGAGAACAACGAGGCCGACCCGGACCAGCTGGAGAACCTCTTCCGTCTGGACCACCTGGCGACCCGTATGCGCCGCAACGGCGAGAACCTCCTGGTCCTCGCCGGCGAGGAGCCCGGCCGCCGCTGGGACCAGCCGGTCCCGCTGGTCGACGTGCTGCGCGCCGCCTCCTCCGAGGTGGAGCAGTACGAGCGCATCGAGCTCACCGGCGTCCCGGAGGCCGAGATCCACGGCCGCGCCGTGACCGACCTCGTGCACCTGCTCGCCGAGCTCCTGGAGAACGCCACCACGTTCTCCTCGCCGCAGACCAAGGTCCGCGTCACCGCGACCCGTCTGCCCGACGGCCGCGTGATGATCGAGATCCACGACAAGGGCATCGGCCTCACCGCCGAGGACTTCGCGGACATCAACCACAAGCTGGCCAACCCGCCGACCGTGGACGCCGCGATCTCCCAGCGCATGGGCCTGTTCGTGGTCGGCCGGCTGGCGGACCGGCACGGTGTCCGTGTCCAGCTGCGCCCCTCGGGCGAGCAGGCCGGCACGACCTCGCTCGTCATGCTGCCGGACATCATCACGCACGGTGGCGGTGGCTCCCAGCTGCCCGAGAGCGAGTTCACCGTCTCGCAGATGATCCCGCAGCAGCAGTCCTACGAGGCCGCTCCGCTGCGCACCGCCGCGGAGCTCGGCTTCGACGACACCCGCTACGACCCGGGGGCCCTCACCGAGGAAGCCGTCCGCGAACTCGACCCGGTGGGCCGCTCGCTGATGCGCGAGGAGCGCCGCGCGGCGCTCGAGGCGTCGGCCGGCGACGGTGGCCGACCGCTCTTCCGCGACGAGGTCGACGGCGCGTACGAGCAGCAGGGCGCGTACGACCAAAGCGGTGACTACGACCAGTCGTACGACCAGAACCAGAACTACGCCCAGGACCCGAACGGCTACGGCCGGCAGGACGCCTACGAGCCGGTCCCGCAGGGCGCGTACCCGAACCAGGACGGCTACCAGGACTCCGGCTATACGGAACCCGGTTACGCCGACCCGGCGGGCGCGCAGCAGGACGGCTACGGCGACTACAACGGCCAGGGCGATTGGCAGAACCAGGGCGGCTACCAGGAGCCGTACGAGGGTGGCTACCAGGCCGAACCGGAATCTGTTCCGGGCGCTGACGCGGGCGACCGCGACCGCGTAGGCTTCGACCGGCAGAGCTCCCAGGGCCCGTCCCCGAGCGCCGTCCACGAGACCACCGACGCCGGCCTTCCGCGCCGCGGCACCGCCGGCGGCGGCAACGGTCAGCAGTGGCCGGGCAGTTCGGGCCAGGGCCAGGGCGGGCTGCCGCAGCGTCCGCTCGCCGGCAACGCGCCGACCGACGGTCCGTCGGCCAACGGCAACAGCGCCGAGGGCAACGGCTCCGACGACTGGCAGTCCGCCAACGACGCGCGCTGGCAGCGGGCCGAGCAGCTCAAGCAGCCGAGGGCGGGCGGGGTCACCCAGTCCGGCCTCCCGCGCCGGGTGCCCCGGGCCAATCTGGTCGAGGGCACCGCGGAGCAGACCCCGCAGGGCGGCCCCCAGGTCTCCCGCGACCCCGAGGAAGTACGGGGCAGGCTGAGCAACCTGCGCCGCGGCGTTCAGCGCGGTCGTGACGCGGGTGGCACCCCAGAACAGAACGGCCAGGGCTTCGGCTCCGGCAGCAGCAACTACAACCAGGAGCGTTAGTGTGAGCCCGATGAGCCAGGCGGCGCAGAACCTGAACTGGTTGATCACCAACTTCGTGGACAACACCCCCGGGGTGTCGCACACGGTGGTGGTCTCCGCCGACGGACTCCTTCTGGCGATGTCCGAAGGCTTTCCCCGCGACCGAGCCGACCAGCTGGCGGCCGTCGCTTCCGGTCTGACCTCGCTGACCGCGGGGGCCTCCCGGATCTTCGAAGGCGGCCTGGTGAACCAGACCGTTGTGGAGATGGAGCGAGGATTCCTCTTCCTCATGTCCATCTCGGACGGTTCGTCGCTCGCCGTTCTCGCACACCCTGACGCGGACATCGGCCTCATTGGGTACGAGATGGCCCTTTTGGTCGACCGCGCGGGCACGGTTCTCACTCCGGACCTGCGTGCGGAGCTCCAGGGGAGCCTTCTCAACTAACAGACAGGCAGTGCGAATTCGCGTCCCGGGGCCTTAAAGTTTCGGGACGCGGCTCCACATGATGGTTCCGGGTAATTCGGAGGAGGAAGCACGTGGCAGGTCCCACACCGCGAGACGGTTCGTCTTCAGGTAACTGGTCGTACGGCCAGGACCAGGGCGAGAACTCGCCCAACCGCTACAACTTCCCCTCCGCGCCCAGCCACCAGGAGCGGTACGCACCGCCGCAGCGGCCGCGTGACCCTTACGAGCAGCAGCGGGCGCCCCGGATCCAGCCGGTGCAGCCCACGCCCCGCTCGCCCGAGGCAGCGCCCGGCCGCGCCGCGCACAACCCTCTGGTCCGCCCGTACGCGATGACGGGCGGCCGGACGCGGCCGAGGTACCAGTTGGCCATCGAGGCCCTGGTGCACACGACCGCGCAGCCGCACCAGCTCCAGGGCCAGTTGCCCGAGCACCAGCGGATCTGCAATCTGTGCCACGAGATCAAGTCGGTCGCCGAGGTCTCGGCACTTCTCTCCATCCCCCTCGGCGTGGCCCGGATCCTCGTCGCCGACCTGGCGGAGGCCGGTCTTGTGGCCATTCACCAGCCCGGCGGCGACGAGAACGCCGGCGGCCAGCCTGATGTGACACTGCTCGAAAGGGTGCTCAGTGGACTTCGAAAGCTCTAGCGGCGGTGCGGCCCGCTCCACCACCAGCGCGAAGATCGTGGTGGCGGGCGGGTTCGGCGTGGGCAAGACCACGTTCGTGGGCGCCGTCTCGGAGATCAACCCGCTGCGTACCGAGGCCGTGATGACGTCCGCGTCCGCGGGGATCGACGACTTGACGCACACCGGCGACAAGACGACGACGACCGTGGCGATGGACTTCGGCCGTATCACGCTCGACCAGGACCTGATCCTGTACCTCTTCGGTACGCCCGGTCAGGACCGCTTCTGGTTCATGTGGGACGACCTGGTGCGCGGTGCGATCGGTGCGATCGTGCTCGTGGACACCCGTCGTCTGGCGGACTGCTTCCCGGCGGTGGACTACTTCGAGAACTCGGGTCTGCCGTTCGTCATCGCCCTGAACGGCTTCGACGGCCAGCAGCCGTATCAGCCGGACGAGGTGCGTGAGGCGCTGCAGATCGGGCCGGACACTCCGATCATCACGACGGATGCGCGGCATCGTGCGGATGCGAAGTCGGCGCTCATCACGCTGGTCGAGCATGCGCTGATGGCTCGGCTGCGGTAGGTCGGCGTCCCGGGCTCGGCCCGGGGGGCCCGTTTCCCCCCGTGGGGGGGGGGGGGCCTTTCCTTTCCCCCCCCCCCCCCCTCCCCCAAACGGGG
>NZ_JAEIMH010000130.1:0-17067 GCF_016464295.1 Streptomyces sp. N35
GGCGGCCGCCCCAGCCGCGGCATCCGCCACACCGTCCGCCACCGCATCGGCCGCCGCGCCCCGCACGGAGTGCGCAGGCCCTCGGCGAAGCCGGCCGCCCAGGCGCGCAGCCCGCCGAGCGCGGTGGCGCGGCCGGAGCCGAGGAGGCCCGGGGCCGTACGGGACAGGGTGAGCAGGGTCCACGTACCGAGGTAGACCGGAACGAGGGGAAGCGGAAGCCGGCGGCGCGCGAGCCAGACCCGGTTGCGGGCCGTCATACGGAAGTAGACCGCGTGCCGTGCCGGCGAGGTCTTGGGGTGCTGGAGCAGCAACTCCGGCTCGTACAGCACCTTCCAGCCCGCGTCGAGTGCCCGCCAGGCCAGGTCGGTCTCCTCGTGGGTGAAGAAGAAGTCGGCGGGCCAGTCGCCGATCTCGGCGAGCATCGGCATCGAGAACGCGTGCCCGCCGCCGAGGAAGGAGGTGACGAGTCCGCGCTTCATCGGGTCGCCGGCCCGCAGTCGCGGTACGTGGCGGCGCTGGGTCTCGCCGTGCTCGTCGGCGATCCGGAAGCCGACGACGCCGAGCCGGGCGTCGGCGGTGTAAAGATCGCGGACCTTGCGGAACACATCGGCCTCGGTGAGCAGCCCGTCGTCGTCCAGCTCGATCACCACGTCGACGTCGCCGAACTCCCGGAGGCGGGCGAGCGCCACATTGCGGCCGCCGGGACAGCCCAGGTTCTCCGCGGTCTCGATGACCGTCAACTCGCCGGGCAGATCCGGGAATGCACCGAGCCGCGCACCGTTGCCGACGATGACGATCCGGGCCGGCGCGACATCCTGCTTGGCCACCGAGGCGAGCAGGGCGTCGACCTCGCGGGGCCGGTTTCCCATGGTCACGATGGCGACGGCCAGGCGGGGCTCGCTCACGGGGGTGCTCCTGAATTCCGGGGACGCCGGCGGGGTGGGGGGCGGCGCGCTGCGGCGATGGTAGCCGTTCAGGATAAGTACGCCTGCGATGCGGACGGCGTTCACCTGCCGTGCGGTCCTTGCCTTCGTGCGCACGCACCAGACGCCGCGCGACCCGCCCTCGGGCGGACGAAGGGAATTCGGAACTACTCGTCCAGCGTCCGCCGCATGACAAACATGACTGCACGAGAACTCGGCGGCATCACCGTCAGCGCCCTCGGCCTCGGCTGCTGGGCCGTCGGCGGCGAGTGGTGGGACACCGCGGGGCAGCCGCTCGGCTGGGGCAAGGTGGACGACGAGGAGTCCGTACGGGCCGTGCGCCGCGCCCTCGACCAGGGCGTCACGTTCTTCGACACCGCCGATGCCTACGGCGCGGGACACAGCGAGCGCGTCCTCGGCAAGGCCCTCGGCAAGCGGCGCGACGAGGCCGTCATCGCCACCAAGTGGGGCAATGTCTTCGACGAGGGGTCCCGCACCCTCCTCGGCGGCGACGACTCACCCGCGTATCAGCGCCAGGCCCTCACCGCTTCCCTGCGCAGGCTCGGCACCGACCGGATCGACCTCTACCAGCTGCACCTCTCCGACGCGGATCCCGAGCGGGCGGCCCGGCTGCGCGACCAGTGCGAGGAGTTCATACGGGAGGGGCTGATCCGCTCGTACGCGTGGAGTTACGGCTCGCGTCCGTCAACCGCAGCCCCTTGGCGATGGGACTGCTCACCGGCAAGTACGCGGACGGGTCCGCCCCCGGTGCCGGTGACATCCGCAGTGCGCCGCCCGAGTGGCTGCCCGGGTTCTCCCGGGGCGGGGCGCCGGACAAGGCGTGGCTGGAACGGCTCGACGCCGTACGCGAGATCCTCACCAGCGGCGGCCGCACCCTCGCCCAGGGCGCGCTCGGCTGGCTGTGGGCCCGCAGTCCGCGCACGGTTCCGATCCCCGGCTTCCGCACGGTCGCCCAGGTCGAACAGAACGCGGGCGCCCTCGCGTACGGTCCGCTGACCGACGGGCAGCTCAGGGAGGTGGCGGAAATCCTTGCGCGCACGAAGGATTGACGACCCGTCAGGAATATGAGTACCTCTACTTATGTCGGCGCTCCGATATAAGTGGCTCCGGCAACCAGGGACTCGACGGCGACCCGGCAGGGCACCGCCATGGCAGCCGGGAGGGGGCACAGTGGCGCGCCGTACCCAGGAGCAGCGCAAGATGGAGACCCGGGCCCGGCTGATCGACGCGGCCGCGGAGCTGTTCGCGCGCAAGGGGTTCCACGCGGTGTCCGCCGAGGCGGTGGCGGACGCCGCGGACCGCACGACCGGCGCGCTCTACAGCCACTTCGGCGGCAAGGAAGGGCTGCTGCTCGCCCTGCTCGAAGTGTGGAAACAGCGGACCGTCGAACGGCTCACCGCGGAGATCCACCAACTGCCCGACCCCGCACCGCACTTCGCCGCGATGTGGGAGGCGATCACCGCGCCCGCCGAGGACCGCGGCGAGGCCTGGCTGCTCCTTGAGATCGAACTGTGGCAGCACGGCGCCCGCGATCCGGTCCTCGGCCCCCTGCTGGCCCGCCGTTACGCGGAGATCCGCGGCCAGCTCGGCGAAGGCCTCGCCGACTGGGCGGAAGCGACCGGGACCGAGCTGCCGTACACGCCGGACGAGGCCGGGGCGCTGGTGCTCGGTGCCCTGCTCGGCTGCGCGCTCCAGCACCGGCTCGAACCCGAGGCCGTACCGGAACACCTCGTGGTCAAGGCGCTGAGCGCCTTGCTCGGACTGCGGACCCCGGCGGCACAAGGCCCTGACCGCAAGAAACCCCCGAAGGAGGCTCGGCCATGACGGCACCCGCACTGAACGAGGTCAATCTGCTCGAGGACACGTGGGCCCGCGAAGTCCCGCATGCGCAGTTCAAGCTGCTGCGCCGCGAGGACCCGGTCCACTGGCACGAACTCCCGGACGGTGAGGGCTTCTTCGCGATCACCAAGCACGAGGACATCATCAAGCTGAGCCGTGACCCCGAGCTGTGGTCGGTCGAGAAGGGCTCCTTCTTCATACGCGACCAGACGGACCAGTCCCTGGAGAACCTCGCGCTCACCCTCGTCGGCATGGACCCGCCCAAGCACAGCCGGTTCCGCAAGCTGGTCAACGCCGCCTTCGCGCCGCGGATGATCCGTAAGCTCACCGAGGACATCAAGCGCCGTGCGGACCTGCTCGCGCAGAAGATCGAGCCGGGCACCGAGCTGGAGTTCGTGGAGACCGTCGCGTCCCGGCTGCCGCTCGAGGTCATCTGCGAAATGATGGGCATCCCGCCGGAGGACGAGGACCACATCATCGACTGGTCCAACCGCATGGTCGGCTTCCAGGACCCGGACTTCCGCACCACCCCGGAGGACGGGACGGTGGCGGCCGCCGAGATCTATCTGCGCTGCAACCAGCTGGCCGAGGAGCGGCAGACCGACCCGCGCGACGACATCGTGAGCGCGCTGGTGCACGGTGAGGTCGACGGCGAGAAGCTCACCACGCACGAGATCAACATGTTCTTCGTGACGCTGATCGTGGCCGGCAACGAGACCACCCGCAATCTGCTCTCCGGGGCGCTCCTGGAGATCGCCCAGAACGACGCGCTGCGCGAGGACCTGGCCCGCAACGTCGAGGACGACGCGCTGTGGCGGTCGGCGACCGAGGAGTTCCTGCGCTGGAACGGCTCGATCCACAACTTCCGGCGTACGGCGACGCGGGACACCGAGGTGCGCGGGGTGAAGATCAGGGAAGGCCAGAAGGCCGTCCTCTTCTACACCTCCGGCAACCGGGACGAGGACATCTTCGAGAACCCGGATGTCTTCGACCCGCGCCGCACGCCGAACGACCACGTCACGTTCGGCGGCGGCGGACCGCACTTCTGTCTCGGCTCGGGCCTGGCCCGCACCGAGATCAACGCGCAGCTCCGGGCGATCCTGCGCCGCTGCCCGAACGTCGAACTGACGGGTGAGCACCGGCGGATGCGCTCGGACTTCATCAACGGCATCAAGTACCTGCCGGTGCGCTTCAGCTGAGCCGCGGCCGGCCGGCTCAGCCGATCGGTACGGCGGTTCCGGCGACGCGTACACGCGGGTCGCCGGCCCGCAGGGTCACGGTCAGCAGGGAGGGCCGTCCCATGTCCTCGCCCTGGTGGAGGGTCAGCACCGACTCCTCCTTCACCAGGGCGAGTTCGCGTGCGTACGCCCCGAAGGCGACGGCCGCCGCACCGGTCGCCGCGTCCTCGACCACACCGCCGATGGGGAACGGATCGCGTACGTGGAAGAGGGTCTCGCCCGCGCGGTGCACCAGCTGGACGGTGGTGAGGTCGAGGCGCTCCATCAGGGCCTTGAGACGTTCGAAGTCGTACGACAGGTCGGCGAGGCGCTCGCGGGTGGCCGCGGAGATGACCAGGTGGTTGTTGCCCGCGAAGGCGATACGGGGCGGCAGCGCGGGGTCCAGGTCGCCGGCCGGCCAGCCGAGCGCGGCGAGGGCCTCGGTGAGGTCGGCCTCGTCGACTTCCTCGAGGTGCGGCTCGACGCTGGTGAGGGTGGCGCGGATCTCTCCGTCGACCTCCTCGGTGGTGACGGGGATCTCGCCCGCGGGCGTCTTGAACACGTAGCTCCCGGGGCCGCCCCGGTGCTGGGCCAGAGCGACGGCGGTGGCGACGGTGGCGTGGCCGCAGAAGGCGACCTCGGCCTTCGGCGAGAAGAAGCGCAGGGTGTGGTCGGGGTAGAGGAACGCGCTCTCGCTGTAGCCGAGGTCGGCGGCGATCGCGAGCATCTCGGGGTCGGTGAGGCCGGTCGCGTCCAGGACGACGCCGGCCTGGTTGCCCCCGTCGGGGTCGGCGGAGAAGGCGGTGTAGCGCAGGATGTCGGCGCGGGCGTTGAGGCTCATGCCGGTTGCCAACCTGCGGTCGGGCTCCTTTTCTTCCCCACCCCGGGCTGAATTCCAGCCCGTCGGGCGATTGAGGGCGAGCGCGTTCAGCGCGATACGGGGTGCGGGGGCTCCGCCCCCAGACCCCCGGCGCGGGGCCGCCCCCGTCAACCCCGCCCGATGAACGGCATGTTCGTGGCCATCACCGTCGCGAACTGCACATTCGCCTCCAGCGGCAGCTCCGCCATGAATCGGACCTGACGTGCCACGTCCGCCACGTCCATCACCGGCTCCGCCGCCAGCGACCCGTCCGCCTGCAAAGTCCCCGTCTGCATCCGCTGCGTCATGTCCGTCGCCGCGTTCCCGATGTCGATCTGCGACGCGGCGATCCGGTACGGGCGGCCGTCCAGGGAGAGCGACTTCGTGAGACCGGTCATCGCGTGCTTCGTCGTCGTGTACGCCACCGACATCGGGCGCGGCACATGCGCCGAGATCGACCCGTTGTTGATGATCCGTCCGCCTTGCGGCGACTGCGACTTGAACTGGCGGAACGCCGCCTGCGCGCACAGGAACGCGCCGTTCAGGTTCGTGTCCACCACGTGACGCCACGCGTCGTACGACAGCTCGTCCAGCGGGACGCCGCCGGGACCGAACGTACCGGCGTTGTTGAAGAGCAGGTCGAGCCGGCCGTGGCGCTCTGCGGCCGAGGTGAACAGTGCGGAGACATCGGACGGTTCGGACACGTTCGTCCGTACGCACACCACATCCGCCGACCCGGCCAGGGCCGCCGTCTCCTCGAGGGTCTCCACCCGCCGCCCGGCCAGCGCCAGGGACCAGCCGGAAGCCGCCAGCTCAAGGGCCACCGCGCGGCCGATCCCGGATCCCGCGCCGGTCACCACCGCAATCTTCGTCTGCGTCATGGCCCCGCACCTTACGTCCCTCGCGGCGCACAGCGCTCATCCGTCCGCCATCTGATTGTTCTGTACGCGACAGTCCCCGGTCGTCCTCCGGCACTCCAATTCCCCTGACACACATCAGCCAGGGAGGACGCGGATGACTTCCGCCGCACAGCAGTCCGCACAGCGGTCCACGCAGCAGTCCCGGCACAGCCCCGAACTGCGGGCCGCGGCGCGGCACTTGGGCCGCCGCCGCTTTCTGACCGTCACGGGCGCCGCCGCCGCGCTCGCCTTCGCCACCAACCTGCCGGGCACCGGCGTCGCGCACGCCGCCGAACTGGACGCGGCGAAGATCACCGAGAACCCGTTCACGCTCGGTGTCGCCTCCGGCGATCCGCTGCCCGGCTCCGTACTCCTGTGGACCAGACTCGCCCCGCAGCCGTACGCCGCGGACGGCGGACTGCCCGCCGAGCGGGTCGCCGTGGAGTGGCAGGTCGCCCACGACGCGCGCTTTCGCCGCATAGCCAGGCGCGGCACCGCGATCGCGCACCCCGAGTTCAACCACTCCGTCCATGTCGAGGTCGATCACCTCGGCGAGGACCGGGTCCACTACTACCGCTTCCGCGTGGGCAGTTGGATCAGCCCCACCGGCCGCACCCGCACCGCCCCCGGCCGCGGCGCCAAGCTGACGGACCTCAGGCTCGCCGCCGTGTCCTGCCAGGCGTACCACGACGGCTACTGGACCGCGTACAAGCATCTGGCCCAGGAGGACATCGATGTCGTCTTCCACCTCGGCGACTATCTCTACGAGTACGCGGTCACCGCGGCCGGCGGGAACCGCAACTACACCGACCGTGTGCTGCCCGGCCACTACAACCGCGAGACGGTCACGCTCGAGGACTACCGGATGCGCTACGGCCTCTACAAGTCGGACCCCGACCTGATGGCCGCGCATGCGGCGCACCCCTTCGTCGTCACCTGGGACGACCACGAGACCGAGAACAACTACGCGGGCGAGGAGCCCGAGAACAGCGTCCCGCCCGAGGAGTTCCTGCTGCGCCGGGCCGCCGCCTACCGCGCGTACTGGGAGAACCAGCCGCTGCGCAGGCCCCAGCGGCCCGCGGGCCCCGATATGCAGCTCCACCGCCGCCTGCACTTCGGCCGGCACGCCCAGTTCGACATCCTCGACACCCGCCAGTACCGCAGCAACCAGGCGTACGGCGACGGCTGGCGGACCCCGGGACCCGAGTCCGACGACCCGGCCCGCACCCTCACCGGCGAGAGCCAGGAGCGCTGGCTGATCGACGGCTGGAAGGCCTCCCGCGCCCGCTGGAACGTCGTCCCCCAGCAGGTCGTCTTCGCCCGCCGCAACCACCCCACGGCGGGCAACACCACCGTCTCCATGGACTCCTGGGACGGCTACGCGGCCTCCCGTTCCCGTGTACTCGCCGGCGTGGAGTCGTCCGGCATCGAGAACTTCATGGTCCTGACCGGTGACGTGCACGTCTCCTACGCGCTCGACATCCACCGCGACCCCGCCGACCCGTCCACCCCCACCGCCGGTACGGAGATCGTCACCACCTCGGTCTCCAGCGGCAAGGACGGCCTCGCCCGGCCCGCGAACTGGGCGGACTACCTGGCCCGCAACCCGCATCTGAAGCACTACAACGGACAGCGGGGATACGTCACGGTCGAGCTGGCCGCCGACCACGCGCGCGCCGACTTCAAGACCGTGCCGTACATCCTTCGGCCCGGAGCCCCGATCACCACGGCGGCCTCCTTCGTGACGGAGTCCGGCAACCCGGGGCTGCAGCCCGCCTGATGACGCTCGCGCACCCTTCGTGTCCCCGGGCGGCGGGCGTCGCCCGGGAACACGACTGGTGCCGAACGCCTGTTTCATGACACGGTTTCTCCACGTCCAGGAGTCGTACCGGTCAGGAAGGGGCAGAGCGCTGAGAGGACCACGTCTGCGCCACGGCCCCGCCGAGCGGGCCGGTCTCGACCCCGCCGAGATCGAGCGCCTCGTCGCCGAGGTCGCCGCCCTGCCCGGCACCTGGTGCGCGGGAGCGGTGCTCGCCGTGGGGCGCGGACCCGTGCTCGTCGTCGAGGAGGCCTTCGGCTGGGCGGTCGCCCATCGCGCTTACGGCGACGAGCTTCCCGCGTACCGCAAGGTGCCCATGCACACCGGGACGCCCTTCGACCTGGCCTCGCTCACCAAACTGTTCACGACGGTGGCGGCCGTCCAGCAGATGGAGCGCGGACGGCTCGGGCTCGACGCACGGGTCGCGTCCTATCTCCCCGAGTTCACCGGGGCGGCGCGGCACGGCGTCACCGTGCGCCAGCTCCTCACGCACACCTCGGGCCTGAGGCCCGAACTCCCGTTGTACGACTGCGAGTCCGACGCCGAGCGCCTCGACCTGCTGCGCGCCGAGGAACCGAGTGCGGACCCCGGCGCGTATGTCTACTCCGATCTCAACATGCTGCTCGTCCAGCACCTCCTGGAACGCATCACCGGCGAACGCCTCGACCGGCTGATCCGCGACGGCATCACCCGCCCGCTCGGCATGACACAGACCGGCTTCGGCCCGTGCGCGTTCGCCGCCGCGACCGAGGACCAGCGCAGGCCCTGGGCCAAGGCCGACCGCGGGATGGTGCGCGGCACGGTGCACGACGAGAACGCCTTCGCACTCGGGGGAGTGGCCGGGCACGCCGGGCTCTTCTCCACGGCCGGCGATCTCGCCGTCTTCTGCCGCGCCCTGCTCGGCGGCGGGGGATACGGAACCGCGCGGATCCTCGGACCCGACTACGTGGACCTGATGCTGACGCCGCCCGGGCTCGGCTTCCGGCTCGACCAGCCGTGGTTCATGGGCGAGTTGGCGGGCCGGGGCGCGGCCGGGCACACCGGGTTCACGGGCACGTCCGTGGTGATCGACCCGGCCACGGACACGTTCGTGGTGCTGCTCGCCAACACGGTCCATCCGCGGCGCCCGGGCAAACCGTCCAGCGAACCGCGGGCCGCGGCGGGCACGCGGGTGGCGCGGGCCGTGCGCTGACGGCCGGCCGTTCTTCGAGCTGACGGTCAGCCCTACTTTCTGCCGCTCAGCTCTTCTTCCTGCCGCTCAGCCCGTCTTCCTGCCGCTCAGCCCTTCTTCGCGTACCCCAGCAGGTGGTGGACGTCCCGGCTGTCGGTCCAGCGGAAGATGCCGACCTCGCCGAGGTCGTGCACCGGAAGCCGCGACGCCCCGGAGAACGCCTCAGGATCGGGCACGGCGATCCGCACGGACACGGGCGTGCCGCCCCCGTCCCACGCGTCCTCGGCCGAGCGCGCACCGGTCGCCCCGTAGGCGATACCGCTGTCCGTGACGGTGGCGAGCGTCAGCGGCTTGCTGCCGCCCTCGGACGAGAAGCAGTGCCCGGTGCCCTCCTGCAGATCGAAGGCGAGATGGCCCGCGATCAGATAGCGGCCGTCGGGAGAGGGGGTGGCCGGGGGGTAACGCCCGGGTCGCAGCGCCGGTTTGTGGCACTCGACGGAGGCGAGCACCTTGCCGGTCAAGCCGTCGTGCACGGCCCAGATCTCCTGCGCGGGCACCTTCTTCTTGTCCGGTTTCCTGTCCCACCGTGCCAGGACATGATCCGCGGATACGGAGACGGCGATCCCCCTCGCGGCGCCCTTCGGCGCGACCTTGCGCCCGTGCCAGGCTCCGCGCACCCAGAACTCGCCGTCCCCGTTGACCAGCGGACCCTTGCCGGTGACGCCGATCACCTCAGTCAGGCGACGGCAGTTCTTGCAGCCCTTGGGGTACTTGAGGTCACTCGTCTTGTACGTCACCGTCCGCGCCGTCGCCGGATCCACGACCGCGGCCGCATCCGTGCCCACGCCCACCACGAGCCCGGGCCCCGAGGCGCTCACCGAGGGCGACTTCGGCCAAGGCAGTTCGACGCGCTGCCGGGTGCCGGCGCTCGCGGCGTACACGTCGATGGAGATCACCCGGTCCGCCTCGCTGAGCGGATCGTCGCCGAAGGTCCCGTACGACCAGGTCGCGAAGTACTCGCGGCCGTCCTTGGTGACGACGGCGAGGCGGGGCACGGCGCCGGCTTCGTCGGAGAGCGGGCGCCAGGCCTCACTCGTCCAAGCGGTCTTCCCGGTCCGCGCATCCACCGTCCGCAGCCGGAAGCGGTTCCCGTCGGCGCGCTGGAGATACGCGAGCAGCTTCGCGTTCGGCGCGAGCGCGTACTCCTCGGAGACGCCGGCCAGCTCCCAGCCCTGCCCGGTGTCGTACGCGGCGGGCACCGCCAGCTGGGTCCCCGGGCCCTGGCTCGTCTTGACCGGCTTCTTCGGCGGACTGTCGTTCCCTTTGTCCTCTTTCTTCCCGCCGCAGGTCGCGAGGAGCAGCAGCAGGGCCAGGACCACCACGCCCACGACAAGCCCGGTGCGCACGATCTTGTCTCCCACTGGTCCCCCCGGGGCGTGACAGTCTGCGTCCGCCGGTCTGCTCGTCAGGGCCGCCGGCGATCACGGGCAGCGTAGCAACGGACGCAGGTGCCACAGGAGTTGAGCGCTGTCACTGTCCGGATGCAGTCGGGTGCCCGGACCGTCACAGGCGCGGGCCCCCGCACCCGGCGGTCCGGCCCGCCTACAATCCCGACGTGAACGCCCCCCTTACCCCCGCCGACCTCCTGCGCACCGCCCTGGCAGGCCTGCTCGACGGACTGCCGCCCAAGCAGGCCGCCCAGGCCGTCGAGCGGCTGATCGCCAACTACCGCGGCCGCACCCCCACCGACGCCCCGATCCTGCGCGACCGCTCGGACGTCGCCGCGTACGCCGCGTACCGGATGCCGGCCACCTTCGAGGCGGTACGGGGCGCACTCGGCGCACTCGCCGACGCGGCCCCCGACTGGACGCCCGCCCGGCACACCGACATCGGCGGCGGCACCGGCGCCGCCACCTGGGCGGTGAGCGCGACCTGGCCCGAACCCCGGCCGGTCACCGTGCTCGACTGGGCCGAGCCCGCCCTCGCGCTCGGCCGTGAACTCGCGGGCGCCAACGCCCTGTTGAGCGCGGCGGACTGGCGCAAGGCCCGGATCGGCCAGGCGCTCACGCTCGACGAGACCGATCTCGTCACCCTCTCGTACGTGCTCGGGGAGCTCACCGCCGAGGACCGGACCGCGGTCGTCGCCGCGGCCGCCGGCGCCGCACAGGCCGTGGTCGTCATCGAACCCGGCACGCCCGACGGGTACACCCGGATCATCGAGGCGCGCGACGCCCTCGTCGCGGCCGGTTTCACGATCGCCGCCCCCTGCCCGCACAGCTCCGCCTGCCCCATCGAGCCCGGCCGCGACTGGTGCCACTTCTCGGCGCGCGTCAGCCGCTCCTCGCTGCACCGGAAGGTCAAGGGCGGCTCGCTCGCGTACGAGGACGAGAAGTTCAGCTATGTGGCCGCGGTGCGCTTCCCGGCGGAGCCGGCGACGGCACGTGTGGTGCGCAGGCCGCAGATCCGCAAGGGGCAGGTGCTGCTCGAGCTGTGCGTCCGCGACGAGGCCCTCACCAGGGAGACGGTCACCAAACGGCACGGCCCGCTCTACAAGGCGGCACGCGATGCGGAGTGGGGCGACGAGTGGCCGCCCCACACCTCGTAGGACCTGGGTCCGTCCTGTGAGCTCAGGACCCGGGCCGGTCCGGAGCTAGGAACGCAGCTCCTGGGTGCAGCACTTCACGCTGCCGCCGCCCTTGAGCAGCTCCCCGAGATCCATCCCGATCGGCTCGTAGCCGCGCTCGCGCAGTGGCTGGAAGAGGCCCACCGCGCCCTGCGGGAGCAGGACATGGCGTCCGTCGCTGACGGCGTTCATGCCCAGGGCGGACGCGTCGGCCCCGCTCGCGATCAGGGCGTCGGGGAAGAGCCGGCGCAGTACGGCCCGGCTGCCCGGCGAGAAGGCGCCCGGGTAGTACATGACGTCGTCGGCCGCGTCGTCGAGCACCGCGAGCGCGGTGTCGAGGTGGTAGTAGCGCGGGTCGACCAGATCGAGGCCGATCACCGGGCGGCCGAAGAACTCCTGGGCCTCGCCGTGCGAGAGCGGGCTTGCGCGAAAGCCCCGGCCGGCCAGGATCCAGGACGAGGTGACGGCGAAGTCGCCCTCGCCCTCGTTGATGTGCAGGGGTTCGGTGACGTCGGTGAAGCCGTGGGCACGGAACCAGGCGAGGTGCTCGGCGGCTTCCTCGGCCCGTTCGGCGTGGGCGAACCGGGCGCCCAGGACGCGGCCGTCGATCACGGTGGCGCCGTTCGCGGAGAACACCATGTCGGGGAGGCCGGCGTGGGGAGTGAGCTCCTCGACGGTGTGGCCGAGTGAGCGGTAGCGGTCCCGCAGGTCCTCCCACTGCGCGAGCGCGAGCGGGACGTCGACGGGCTTGCCGGGATCCATCCAGGGGTTGATGGAGTACGTGACCTTGAAGTGCTCGGGTGGGCACATCAGATAGCGCCGGGATCGGGCGCTGCGAGGCACAGGACGCAAAGAGGGCTCCTCTACATCGGCGGGGCCAAGGGGTGGCCGTGTTGCCCATGGTCCGGTGTGCGGGGCGCTTTGGCGCGGTGGCGAATGGGTTGTGTTTTCCGCCTCCAGGTCGCTTCCGCCGGCGCGCGACCGCGGCTCCGCCGCCCCTCCGGTTTGGCGAGACGATACGTATCGGCTCACTTCGCTGCTACATTCGGCACATGGCCCCGAAGACTCCTGCCGAAGCCCCCGCCTCCAAGGCGGTCCCCGACGCCAAGCGCCGCAGCGAACGGTCGCGCCGCGCCATCTACGACGCCGCACTCTCGCTGGTCACCGAGGTCGGCTACGCCAAGGTCACCATCGAGGGGATCGCCGCCCGGGCCGGGGTCGGCAAGCAGACCATCTACCGCTGGTGGTCCTCCAAGGCCGAGGTGCTCCTGGAGGCCTTCATCGATCTGGGGGAGCAGGCCGCCGAGGCGGCGGGCGGCGGTGAGGCGTTCGCCTCGCTCCCGGACACCGGCGATGTCGCGGCCGACCTCAAGGGCGTGCTGCGCGCCACCGTCGACGAACTCCTCGACCAGAAGTACGACGCCCCCTATCGCGCACTGGCGGCGGAAGGCGTGGTGAACCGTGAGCTGAGCGAGAAGTTCGTGCAGCAGCTCCTCGAGCCCGGCCTGAAGCTGTACGTCGCACGCATCGAGGCCGCTCAGGCAGCCGGGCAGATCCGCGAGGACCTCGATCCGCGGATCGCGATGGAGTTCTTCGTCTCCCCGCTGGCCCAGCGCTGGCTGCAGGGTACGGGCCCGCTGACCCACGAGTACACGGACAAGATCGTGGACTACGCCCTGCACGGACTCGCGCCGCGCTGAACGTGGCCCGACGGGTGGCACATCTAGCCCTCGGTCAGGGGCTGCGCCCGGACGGGGCCCTTCACCGGCGTACGGGAGAGCAGGCCGGGGGCGTCCGTGATCACGCCGTTGCAGCCGAGGCGCAGCACGCGGTCACGCTGGTACGGGGTGTTCACCGTGTGGGCCCAGACCCGCGGGACGCCCGAGCGCACGGCGCGCCGCAGGTCCTCGTCGCGCGCCCGGTAGTCCACGTCCAGGACATCCACGTACGGCCTGAAGCGCTCGAAGCTGTCCGTGCGCATCTGCTTGGCCGAGCGCCACAGCTGGGAGACCAGGCCCAGGCGGTGGGCGCGCTCGGCCACGGCGGGCTTGTTGGAGTTGACGAAGACCGAACGGGTCAGGCCGCGTGCGTGCACCATCCTCGCCAGGGACTTGAGGCTGTCGGCGTCCTTCGCCTCCAGCATCAGGACCACCTTGCCGCCGAACCGGTCGAGCACCTCCGCGATCGTCGGCGGCCGTTCGGGCTTCCAGGTGGTGCGCAGCGCGGAGTCGGGGCGGATGCGGACCTGCTTCCACTCCTTCATGGTCAGCGCCCGTACCGGCCCGGTCGCGTCGGTCGTACGGTTCAGCGTCGCGTCGTGCATCGCCACCAGCGTGCCGTCGCGCAGCATCCGCGAGTCCACGTCGAGCACCTGCGCCGTACCGCGCTCGTACGCGGCGATCAGGCCCGACATGCTGTTCTCCGGCACTTCGAGGGAGCCGCCGCGATGCGCCGTATAGACGACCGGCGGCAGGGCGTCCACGGTCAGCGGAGGGCGGCCCGCGGGGGCGGCCGCGGGTGTGGGGGCCGGGGTCAGGCCCGAGACGGCGAGTGCGGTGACGGCGGTGAGCGTGACCGGTGCGGCGAGGGTGACCATGCCGACACGGTAGGACCATAAATCCGGACTTGCCCGGCATCGACACCCGGGTGCCGCCCTGGCCTGCGGGGCCCCGGAAACGGGGGTGCGGCCACCCGGGGCGCGCGATGGTGGCACCATGGACGCCACGGGGCGAGGGGAATGTGAGGTTAGGGGATAGATGGGCGAGGAGTACGGCCGCCGTTCCGGCGGACAGAGCAGGTTCTCCCAGTGGCTGCGCACGCGACGCCCCAAGGACACGGGTGACGGCGGCCGCGAAGCCCTGCTCGTCTCGGCCGCCGAGGCGGGTCTGCCGCTGTCGCCCGCCGCGCACCCCGCCGGCTACCGCTGTTCCTGCGACCGCATCGGCTGTCCCACGCCCGCGCGGCACCCGGTCTCCTTCGCCTGGCAGACGCAGTCCACGACGGACAAGGCGCAGATCGAGCGCTGGGCGCGGCATCAGCCGGAGGCCAACTTCATCACCGCGACGGGCATGGTCCACGACGTGCTGGACGTGCCCCTGGACGCCGGACGCGCGGCGCTCGCCCGGCTCCTCGACGCCGAGGTGGCCGTCGGCCCGGTGGCCGAGTCCGGTGACGGCCGGATGCTCTTCTTCACGGCGACGCGCGGTACGCCCGAGGACGAGGACGAGTGGTGGCCGTGCGAGCTGGACTGCCACCCCGAGACGATGGACGAGCACCCGGGACTGCGGTGGCACTGCCGCGGTTCGTACGTCCTGGTACCGCCGGCGCGGTTGCCCGGTGACCTGGGTGTCGAGTGGGTCCGGGGGCTCGAGCATCCGCTGCCGGATCCGCTGACGCTGCTCGAGACGTTGACCGACGAGTGTGCCCGGGTCGCGGGTGACTCGCCGGATCCGGCGGAGGCTTGGCCTTCGCGGCGGTGAGGCACGTCAGCCTGTCCGGCGACTCCAGCCTGTCCGGCAACTCCAGCCCGTGCGGCGTTTGAGCAGGTCCCCAGCCGCAGGCGCGACGGACCTCAGCCCGCGACGAGCGCCACCCGCCCCCCGACCTCGATCAGATCCGACGGCCCGGGGGCGGTGAGGAGCTGGGACCCCGCGCCCTGAGTGATGTTGAGCGCCCGGCCGAGCGCGGCCGTCAGACAGAGCGCCGCCGCCCCCGTCGCCTCGTCCTCGAAGATCCCGTCGCCCCGCCCGGGGAAGGCCCGGGCCCGTACCCGGCCCGCCGCCTCGTCCTGCCAGGCCCACGCATAGATCCACGAACCCGCCGGCGGTACGTCGAGCGCGTCGACCTCGTCCGGGGACGCGAACTGCCGCAGCGTACGCCCCGGCGCCCACTCCGCACGGGCCGTGATCCAGGTGAACTCACCGTCCTGGCGGGCCGTCACCAGGCCCGCGGGCGTGCGGAGTTCGGGAAGGTCGAGCAGCCAGGCCGCACCGACGCAGGGGTGGCCCGCGAACGGCAGACGGACACTCGGCGTGTAGATCTCGATCACGCCGCGCTCGTCGTCGTCCACGAACACCGTCTCGCTGTAGCCGAGTTCGGCCGCCAGTACCTGCCGGGCCGCCGCACCGGGAACCGAGGCTCCGTCCCGTACTACTCCGAGCTGATTGCCGTGCCGGCCGTCGGGGCCGCAGAAGACCCGGACCACATCGAGGCGTACGCCCACCGTTTCGCTCACCCGGGCATTCAAGCACTGGCGCCCGGGCCCGCCGCCACGGCCCATGCGGTGTCGTCGACGGCGAGCCAGGGCGCGGCCGCGACGGCCGCGGGTGTCATCCCGGCGAAGGCCAGGGCGTCCCGGTGCAGATGGGACTGGTCGGCGTAGCCGCTCTCCGCCGCGACCGCACCGGCACGGTGCCCGGCCGCGAGCCGGTGGGCGGCGTGGTCGAAACGGAGCAGCTGCGCCGCACGCTTGGGGGTCAGACCGATCTGGGACCGGAACCGGGACCACAGACGCTGCCGGCTCCAGCCGACCTCGGCCGCGAGCGCGTCGATCCTGATCTGCCCCCTCTGCGCCGCCATCTGCTGCCATACGTAGGTGATTTCCGCGGTGGCGGGACGGCCGGCGGCGTACCTGCGGAGCAGCTCGGCGTCCGCGATCGCGAACCGTTCCCGCCAGGACGACGCGGACCGCAGCCGGTCCTCGACCCGGCGGGCCTCGGGACCCCAGATGTCCTCCAGGGGGACCATCTCCCCGCCCGTGTGCGGGTGTTCGGACGTCGTGGCGCCGCCGAGCACCGCATGCGCGACGACCGGGGACAGTCGTATCTGCAGGCATTCGATGGAGCGGCCGCGCACCCGCAGACCGCCGGGGGCGAGGCCGAGCACGGTGCTGCCCCGCTGCTGCCGGCCGTCGGTGTCCTCGACGAGCAGCCCCTCGCCGAACTCGAAGGCGATCATGACCGACGGATGCGGCACCACGGGGAGGTCGAGGGGCTCGGCGGACCGGTCACGGAACCCCGCCATGCCGACGCCCGGCAGCCTGCCGGGCCGCCCCGGGGTGGACACGTCCCATCTCGCGGCGGCGGCACGGGCGGACTCGACGGTGCGCATGGCTCCAGGTTACGAGCCCCTCCGGGCAAGGGCGCGGGCGTCGTGACATTTGTTCAATACGCGGTCACGGGCCCGCGCCGACACTGACGACCTGCTCACTTCGCCTCACCTCGCCTCACCTTGCTACGCAAAGGACGTGACCCCGTGACCGTGACCCCGATCGATCTCTTCATGAACTTTCTGCACCTCGACCAGGACGGTCAAGTGCGCGCCGAGAAGCCGGTGTTCGACCCGGGCCGGGACGGCTGGCAGCTGATGACCTTCCATGTGGAGACCGAGGCCGATGTGCACGGCGACCACTGGGAGATCCACACGGCGGCCGACGAGGTCGTCGCCTGCCTCACCGGTGGCATACGGCTGATGCTGCGCCCGGAGCAACAGGGCGATGAAGAGGAGGAGTTGAAGCTTCCGGCCGGCTCCGCGGTGATCGTGCCGCGCGGGCGCTGGCACCGCATCGCCCTGGACGAGCCGAGCGACATCATGTCCGTCACGCTGCCGCGGGGCAGCCGCTTGGAGAAGCGGGACGCCGAGGTCTGACCGCCGAGCCCGCACGCGCCGGGGGGGGGGGCCCCCCCCCCCCGGGGGGC
>NZ_JAEIMH010000131.1:0-17043 GCF_016464295.1 Streptomyces sp. N35
GTCGCTGCCCCTCCGCGGCGAGCCCACCGCGGGCCTGCGCGACGGGCCCGCCGGCGCCACACTGCGCCGCGGCGTCGAGGCCGCGGTACAGATGGTCGGCGGCCTCCGCGGTCCTGCCGGTGCGGCGCAGCTCCGCGCCGAGGTCGACCAGCGAGCAGGCCAGCTCATGGCCTGCCGGTGAGCGTTCGAGGTGGGCGACGGATTCCTCGAGGAGCTTGGCACGCTCGGCGGACGGGCCCACCTGGGCGTGGATCCGCAGGGCCTGACCGATCGCGGATGCGGTCCCGTACTGCCGCGCACGCTGGACGGCTTCCTGCGCGAGCGAGGTGGCGCGTGCCGGGGTGTCGTGGGACTCGGCGCGCGCGAGGTGCAGCAGCCAGGGGCACCAGGCGGGGTTGCGCATTCCGCGCGGGTCCAGGCGCCGTCCGGCCGCGGAGAGTTCGACGGCCGCTTCCCGCACCTGGCCGCGCGCGAGGAGGAGTTCGCCGTACACGGTCTGCGAGTCGGGGAACGTCACGGCGGCCGGGAACGGCGGTCCGAATCCGTGCTCCTCGCCGATATGTGCCGCCTCGGTGACCCGGCCGCGGGCGAGGAGGATCTCGACGAGGATGCTGACCGCGTACCAATGCGCGGGCGTACGGCGACCGACGCGTTCGGCCAGGCGCAGTCCGGCGCGCGCGAAGTCCTCGGCCTCGGCGAGCCGTCCGCGGCGCAGCCGGACATAGCCGAGCAGGGTGTAGCCGAAGGACAGGTGGCCGCCGCGCCAGCCCTGCTGCTCGAAGTCGGCGATCCCGGCCGCGAAGAGCTCTTCGGCGCGGCCCGGCCGGTCGGCGTAGAGGAAGGCGAGGGCGACGAGGACGGGCACCTCGAAGCCGCGGTCCTCCTCGGCGGCCCAGCCCAGACCGCCGGTGAGCGCGCGTTCGGCGTGGTGGACGGCGACGTCGGCGGGTTCGCCGCGCAGGGTGGCGTCCCAGGCGCGCAGCCCGATGATGTACCGCTCGGTGAGATCGCGTCCGGTCAGGCGGTCGGCGAGCCGGGCCAACCTCCTCGAGCGGGCGGGTGAGTTGGGTTCGTCGGAGCGGAAGGCGTCCCACATGAACTGCTCGGCCTGCATCCGCAGCCGTACGCGTGCGTCCTCGGCGAGCTGGATCTCGTGGCCGAGGGTGGCGGAGGCCTCGGCCAGGCGGTCGGAGTGGGCGAGGACCTGGGAGAGCCGGATGACGATGCCGTGCCGCAGCTCGGGGTCCGCGATCCGTTCGGCGAGCGCGGCCCGCAGATGGTTGACGGTGGTGGCGGGTTCGGTGAGCAGCGAGGCGCAGCCCAACTCGTAGAGCACACCGGCCCGTTCCTCGCACGGAGGCGGCTCGCGCAGGGCGCGGGCGAGATAGCGGCGGCCCGCGTCGGGGGCGCCGGCCCGCTGGACCTCCCGGGCGGCGGGGCGCAGGTGCCGGACGACCCCGGGGGGGGCGGCGGGGGGGGGGTCCTGAAGGTGGCGCGCGGCGGCGGCCGCGCCGAGTCCTTCGTTGATGACCGCCCAGGCGGCCTGTCCGTGCAGGGCGACTCGGACTCCGCCGGGGATGGCACGGTAGACGGCGGTGGCGATCAGCGGGTGCACGAACTCCAGGGTGTCGGCGCCGGTGAGGATACGGGCGCCGCGCAGCCGGTCGGCGCAGTCACCGGCTTCCTCGCCGCCGAGTCCGGCGACGGATGCGGCCAGGTGCGGGGAGATCTCGGTGCCGAGCACCGCGCAGGCCCAGGCGAAGCGCACGGTGGAGGTGCCGAGCCGTTCCAGGCGGGCGACGAGACCGCTGCCCTTGACGGCGGCGGCGAGGTCACGCAGCAGATGGGCGCCGGCCTCATTGGGTTCGAGGCCGCGGTCGCGCACCTTCGCGGTGACCTCGACCGCCTCGAAGGGGTTGCCCGCGGTGACGGCCCAGGTCTCACGGCAGAACGCGTCGTCGGCGTGCGCCCCGACGCTCTCGCGTACGAGCCGGGCGATGGCGGGTGCGCTGAGCGGTTCGAGGTCGATGGGCCGCTGACCGGCGCGGCCCGGGAGTCCCCTGAACTCATCTGCGTAGTCCGGGAGTTCCTCCGGGCGATAGGCCACGACGAGGAGCAGAGGAAGCTGTTCGGCACGGGGCGCGAAGGCGGCGAGCCAGCTCAGTGATTCGCGGTCGGCCCAGTGCGCGTCGTCGAGGACGAGCACCATCGGCGCACGCTGGATGGCGAGGTGGGTGAGCACCCAGTCGAGCCCGTCGCGCAGACCCTGGGGGTCGGGCGGGGCGCCCTCGGCCGGGGCACACAGACCGAGGGCGGGTCCGACGATGTCGTACCAACTGCCGAGGGTCGCGCGGATCTCGTCCTGCGAGGCTCCGGCGAGCAGCGGCTGGACGAGCTGACGGGCGACGTGGAAGGCGACGTGCTGCTCCTGGTCGCCACCGCGCGCGGCGAGCACGGTGCAGCCTTTGGCGTGCGCACGCCGGCGCACTTCAGCGATCAGGCTGGTCTTGCCCATCCCGGCACGCCCGGAGAAGGCGAGCAGGGCGCCGCTCGGGCGGTCCAGCGGGTCGAACCCTTCGGGGACGAGGCCTGACAGCTCGGTCAAAGCCTCTTCCACGGCGGCGAGTTCGTCCTCGCGCTCGAACAGCGTGCGCCGCCGCGCGCCACCGGCCTTGGGGCCCGACGACCCCGACGACCCCGACGGTATGCCCTGGTTCATGCCGCACCCCCTGCCGCGGTGGTGCGCGGGCGCGGGGAGCCGGTGCACGCCGTGGCTTCAAGGGACCTCAGCGTACGCCGGTGCGGGGGCATCGGGCCCTGCTGTTCGGGGAGTTGAGGCCGGGAATGCCCTGCGGTGCGGGCGTACGGCTCAGGGCGTGACGATCGGAAAGTCGGGGTCGGGCGCGTCAAGGACGGAAAGGAGGCGCTTGAGAAGGGCCGGGTCTCCGGTCATCGTGATGCCGGCCGTGCCCTTTCCGGCGAGCAGGGCGAGCAGTTGCGGTTTCGTCATGGTCATCGTCAGGCCGGCGTCCTTCGCCGCCGCGGCGGACGTGGTCCAGGTGAGCAGGCCGTTCGCCAGGCGGAGATGCCAGTAGGTGTCGCCGATGTGCCAGTCGACGGTGAGGCTCACATCCCAGGCCTTGGGTCCGTTGACCCGTACGGCCATGGAATCGATCAACTGGCCCACGGACAGCGCCATATACATGTCGGGGCCGAGGGTGGCGCTGGTCGCCGGCTTGACCCCTTCGGTGAGTTCCTGCGCGGCCATGAGGTAGAAGTTCCGCCACACGGCGTTCTCCATGCGCCGGCCGAGACGGGTGTAGAGGCCGGCGAGCTCGCGCTTGGCGTCGCGGTCGTCCGGGTCGTTGAAGACAGCGTTGTTGAGCAGGGTGACCGCGAAGCGCAGATCGCCGCGCTCGGCATAGCGACGGGCCTGCCGGCGCACCGCGCGCTGGCCGCCGAGGCACTCCACCCACCGCTTGGCCTCCTCGACGGGCGGGTGCTGCCACAGATGGGCGGGGTTGGCGTCGAACCAGCCCATGTAGCGCTGGTAGATCCCCTTGACGTTGTGGCTGATCGAGCCGTAGTAGCCGCGATTGGCCCACACCCCCTCCAACTGCGGCGGCAGTCGGAAGCTCTCGGCGATCTCGCTGCCCGTCCGGCCCTGGTTGATGAGGCGTACGGTCTGGTCGTGCAGGTATCCGTACAGGTCGCGCTGGTGGGTGAGGAGTCCGACGATCGCGTCGTTGCCCCAGGTCGGCCAGTGGTGCGAGGCGAAGGCGACATCGGCCTTCCCCGCGTAGAGACCGACGGACTCGGTCAGATAGCCCGCCCAGGCATGGGCGTCGCGGACCTGGGCGCCGCGCAGCGTGATGATGTTGTGCATGGTGTGGGTGGCGTTCTCCGCCATGCACACGGCGCGCAGATCGGGGAAGAGGAAGTTCATCTCCGCCTGGCACTCGGTGCCCGGTGTCATCTGGAACTCGATCCGCACGCCGTCCAGGGTGACGTCCTGGCCGGTCGCGCTGATGTACCGGGTCGGCGGGATCAGGCCGACGGTCCCGAGTGAGACGTTGAGACCGAGCCCGCAGCCGACCTGTGCCTTGACGCCGGTGGGGAGTTGGGCCCCGTACATGTACGCGGAGCGCCGTGCCATCGCGGGTCCCGCGTACACGTTCTCGCTGACCGCGTGCTCCATGAAGCCCTCCGGCGCGAGGATCTCCACTCCCTGCGCGCCGCCGGGCAGCACTCCGCGGCAGCCGCCGAAGTGGTCGACATGCGGATGGGTGTAGATCATCGCCTTGACCGGGCGGTCGCTCTTCGGGTCGCGGTGCTCGCGGTAGAGCGCGAGCGCGGCGGCCGCGGTCTCGGCCGAGATCAGGGGGTCGATGACGATGATGCCCGTATCGCCCTCGACGATGGTCATGTTGGACAGGTCGAGGCCGCGCACCTGGTAGATCCGGTCGGTGACCTTGTACAGGCCCCGGCGCGAGAGCAGCCGGGCCTGGCGCCACAGGCTCGGGTCGACGGAGTCGGGCCGGCCCTTGTGCGCACCGATGAAGGTGTACGCGGCCGGGTCCCAGGCGAGCTTTCCCGCGGCGGTCTTGATCGGACCTCCGGTGAAAGCCGCGACGAATCCGCGGTCCGCGTCGGCGAAGTCGCCCTCGTCCTCGTACGGGAGGTCGCCGGTGTCCGTCGGCGCGAACGGCTGTGTTCCCTTCACAGCCGTTGCCGAAGCCGCCGCCGCGGTCTGCGGGTTGAGTGCGACGGCGGCCGCGGCGGCACCTGCGGCCGCGGCGACGAAGCCGCGCCGGTCCATCGACGTCATGCGCCTCACCTTTGCTGGATCGGGTCGGTGCAGGACGCAGCGGTCGGCGCCCCTCGGAGGTCACTATTGCAGTCGGACTGCAATAGGAGTCAAGGGTTGCGACGACCAAGGACCCAGACGGTCAGGCCTCAAGGAGCGCCCGAAGTGTGCGCCCCAGAGCGGTACGTGCCTGTGCCGGATCGAGGCCCCGCCGCGCGCGCAGGTGATCCCAGGCGGCCCAGCTGACCGCGGCCTCCAGTGAATCGAGCAGTCCGCCCGGCCGGCGCGCTCCGGGCACGAGCGCCAGCTCGGAGGCGAACACCCGGGCCAGGTCCTCGCGGAACCACGCGTCCCCGTCGGCCATCACCCGGCGCAGCCCCGGGGAGTCCGGCTCGATCTGCAGCCCCACCTTGCGGATGGGCGTCATCACCTCGTACATCTTCGCCCGCTGTGCGAGCAGCGCCTGCACCTTGCGCGCCACCGTCCACTGGGGCGACACCTCTTCGGCGAACGCCCGCCACCGCTGCGCCTGCTGCTCGGCGGCCGTGACATACAGCGCCTCGCGGTCCGCGAAGTGCACGAACACGGTCCGCTCCGAGACACCCGCGCGCTCGGCGATGGCTTTGCGCGTGGGCTCGCGCTCCCCCTCGGCGACCAGGTCGAGCAGCGCCTCCACGAGCACGGCACGCGTGCGCTCCGGGTCACGCCATCTGCGGCGTCCCGCCGGTGGCGTCGAGCCCCCCTGGCCGTTGTCCTCTGCTGCGGTCACGCGCCCCATCGTGGCAGAGCCGCGCGACCGGTCCACAGCCATGTGCGGGTCAGCGGACCCGGTCGTAGACCAGGGCGAGTTCGCCGGTCTTTCCGGTCTCCTGGCTGATCAGCTCCCAGGCCGACGCGGGCAGGCCGTCCTCGAAGAGCCGCTCGCCGCCGCCGGCGATCTCGGGGCAGATCATGAGGTACAGGCGGTCGACGAGATCGGCGGCGAGCAGGGGCTTGAGGATGCTGGGTGCGGTGTTGACGAGGATGTCGCCGTGCGACCCGTCGGCCTTGAGGTCGCGGATCACGCCCCCGACCGATCCCTTGACCACACGGGTCCTTTTCCAGGGCGCTTCGGTGAGGGTGGTCGAAAAGACGACCTTCTCCGCGCCCATGAGCCACTGCGCGTAGCCGCGGTCGCGCGGATCGGCGTTCTCGTCCTCGGCGACCGAGGACCAGTAGCCGACGAATCCCAGGGCGTTGCCCCGGCCGAAGACGGCGGTGGTCTTGCCTTCGTGGATACGGGCGAGATGGTCGCGTGCGACATCCGTGACGGCGTACGGGACGATCGCGCCCATGTCGCCGGGCCCGCCGGCCCCGTGGTAGCGCCCGTCGAGCGTGAGGCCGATGTTGGCGGTCACCTTGCGTGCGGTCCGGTTGCTCATCGCTTGTCCTCTTCACTTGACCGGTGGACGGTTCGGCTGTCGGACGGTGCGCCGTCCGCGGGTTCCCTGCCTGTACGGGGAGTTGAGGCGAGCACCTCGTCGAGCCGGTCGAGCACCTGCCCCCAGCCGGTCTCGATCCCCGCGATGAAGGGCGCCGCCTGGACGGCGGTCCCGGTGAGGGCGAGTCCCAGCCGGAGCCGGGTGCCGCCCTCGGTGTCGGTGAGCGTCAGGTCGTAGTGGCCGGTGAACACAACCGCCCCGGCGGCGTCGCGTACCGCCATGTCGAAGACGAGGCGTTCCGCCTCCTTCGCCGTGTGCACCCGCCCGGCGGAGCGGTAACTCCCCTCCGCGTCGCGGTAGTCGAGGACGGCGCGCCCGCCCGCCTTCGGCTCGAGCGCGCACTCGGTGATGGTCAGCGAGGGCGGCGCCCACCAGGAGGCGAGCAGTTCCGGCTCGGTCCAGTGCCGCCAGACGAGGGCCCGGGCCGCGTCGAGCCTGCGGTGGAACACAAAGGTCCGCCCGTCCGCCCACCGGTCACCGCCTCGGCCGGCGGCGGCCGACTCCGCCTCGATCGCGGCTTGGTAGCGGGCGATGACATCCAGGTCGCCCTGGTGCGCACGGGCCACCTCGACCAGCGCGCCCAGCCGCTCCCCGAAGGCTTCGAGCGGCGCGGCCTCGATCGCGTACACCCGCCGCTGCCCGAGCGGGTGGACGCTGGCGAGCCCGGCCCGTACGAGCGTTTGCAGGTGCTTGGTGGTCTGCGGCTGCCGCAGCCCGGTCAGCTCGGCCAGTTCACCGACGGACCGGGGACGCCCGGCAAGCAGCTCGACGATGCGCCAGCGGGCGGCGTCGCCGAGTGCGGATGCGATCTGCTCCATGCCCCGAAGTATTCTTCAGTGCGAATATCCGTGTCAAGGAATATCTCAAAGCAACTCGCTTGCCGGCTGCGGCACTTACGCACCGATTCGCGTCCGCACTTACGCACCGATCCCAGCCGCACCTACGCGCCGACCCCCGCCCGCTCGCCTTCACCACCGACCTGACCAGGCAAGAACAGCCTCATCCGGACTTCGTCCTCCGGCTCGACGGTGACGGGGATTCCCCAGTGCTCGCCCAGGGCGCGGCCGACCTCGATCAGACGGAGGCGCTCGGGCGGGGTGTGGGCGGGGTACGAGACGTGGCCGTGGTCGGCGAGCTCGTTGCCGAGCTCCGTGAACAGCGTCCGGCGTACGCGCCGCTCCTCGTCGGGGGTGAGCGGGGTCGGTCCACCTTCGCCACTTACGGGGCGGACGTTGTACAGGTCTCGGATCACGGCAGCTCCCGGTTCACGACTGGCCTGAGCGGTGCCGCTCATGATGCCTGGCCACGCGCGCCCGGTTGCCGCAGGAGGGTTTGCACCATTCCTGGCGGGGGTGCTCCTTGAGGAAGTAGCGCACACAGCGCGGGGCGTGACAGGCGCGGAGCTTGGCGCGGTCGGGTCCGGCGAGGAAAGTGATCGCCGCGCGCGCGAGCGTGGCGGTCAGCAGTGCGGCCGGTTCCGCCGGCGCCGCGGGGCGCAGCTCGGCGAGCGGCTCCGCGTCCCAGGCGAAGACCGGCACGACCGGAACCCGGGCCGCCGCCGCGTTCAGGCGGGTCAGCGCCTCGAGCTCCGGCAGCAGTCGGCGCGCGTCGGCGGGGCTGGGCTCTCCCGGCCGTACGGCCTTGGCGAAGAGCGCACGGACGGCGGCGCGCAGCTCCCGTACGGAGGCGAGGGTGACCGGGTCCGCGGTGAACTCCCCCAGTTCCGGCAGGTGTTGACGCACCCAGGCCGTCAGCCCGGCGGGTTCGGTGAGGTCGTCGGCGACGCCTCCGTGACCGTCGTGGCGGATGGTGAGGGTGAGGTCGAGGACCAGCTGACTGTCCGGCATGGGCTAATGCTAACGTCCCCATGAACCGTTAACGACGCTGGAGGTATGGGTGGCCGAGGATCTACGTCAGCTCCTGCGGGGCATCGAGGTGTTCGCCGACGAACTTCCCGCCTTCGACCCGTCGACCGCGCCGGCGACGCCCGAGGAACTCTTCACCGAGTGGCTGCTGCACGCCCTGGACTCGGGCGTGCGCGTACCGCATGCGATGACGCTGTCGACGGCGGGAGCGGACGGCGATCCGACGGCGAGGGTGCTGATCCTCAAGAACGTGGATGCCGAGGGCTGGCAGTTCGCCTCGGACAGCGGCGGAGTCAAGGGCCGCGATCTGGCCGAGCGCCCCTTTGCCGCGCTCACCTTCTACTGGCCCGAACTCGCCCGCCAGGTCCGCGTCCGAGGGCCGGTCGCCGCGGCGGGGCGGGACGCCTCCCGTGCCGACTTCCTCGCGCGGGGCGTCGGCGCCCGCGCCGAGTCCCTGCTCGGACGGCAGTCACAGCCGCTGACCGGTCTCGCCGAACGGGACAGCGCGGTCGCCGCTTCCCTCGCCCGCGTCGAGCAGCAGCCCGATCTCGTGGCCGAGGGCTGGCAATTGCTCACGGTGCGGGCGGAGTCGGTGGAGTTCTGGCAGGGCGACAAGGGCCGGCGCCACACACGCCTGACGTATCTCGCCGCCGAGGACGGCGGCTGGCAGCGGAGGTTGCTGTGGCCGTGACCCACGTCGATCACTGGCGGGCCGGGCTCACGGAGATCCCCGAGGACGTCTGGCGTCCCGAGGTGGAGGTGCTGCAGCTCGCGGACAATGCGCTCGTCGCGCTCCCCGCCCGGATCGGCACCCTGTGTCAGCTGCACACCCTGGACCTCGGGCACAACCGGTTGACCGAGATCCCCACGGAGATCGGCGATCTGCCGGGCCTTTCACGCTTTCTCTATCTGCACGACAACCGGCTCGCCAGCCTGCCCGCCTCCTTGGGCCGCCTCAGCCGGCTGCGTTATCTCAACGTCGGCGAGAACCAGCTCACCGAACTCCCCGCCACTCTGGGCGGCCTGACCTCCCTGGTCGAGTTGCGCGCGCAGCACAACCGGCTGACCGGCCTGCCGGACGGTCTCGGTCACCTCGGTGCGCTGCGCGAACTGTGGCTGCGCGGCAATCGCCTCGACGCACTGCCGGACAGCACACGGCACTTGACCGAGCTGCGGGAGGTCGAGCTGCGCGACAACCGGTTCGCGGAGGTCCCCGCCGGCCTGCGAGGTCTGCCGCGTCTGCGGAAGGTCGACCTGCGGTCCAACCGGGTACGCGACCTCCCGTATTGGATCAGTGAGCTGCCCGCCCTGGAGAAGCTGGACCTGCGCTGGAACCCCCTCGACGGGGACTGCGCGGTCGTCGAGACGCTGGAGCGGCGGGGGTGCGTCGTCCTGCGGTGAGCACGGGGCACCGGACGCCGGATGGACGCACCCCCCTGGTTCAGGCGCGGCAGCGCAGCAGCTCGAGCGGTGGGTTGACGAACAGGTCCGCCCAGAACTCTTCGCCGTGCTCACGGATACCGGCGTCGGAGATATGCAGCGGCACCCACTCCAGATCGCTGAAGCCCGCCGCCGTCAGCGACTTCTCGTAGACCTCGCGGCGCGGGCGCGGCGTGACGAAGCTGACCGGGTGCCCCGGCAGGTGCGCGGTCAGGCGCGCGAGCGGTCCGGTCTCGGCCTCCTCGCCGGTCAGTTCGCTGCGGAAGCCGTACTTGTCGATGGAAGGCCCGTCGAAGCGGAAGTCCGGCGACTGGTTGAGGATGAAGAACGAGCCGCCCGGCTTGAGGCTGCGGTGGATGTTGCGGCACATCCGCTCCATGGCGGCGATGTCCGCGGCGTAGCTGAGGAGCTGCACACCGACGGCGATGTCGAACTGCTCCTCGAGCTCGCGCAGTTCGGCCGCGTCGCCGACCTCGTAGCGCACGCCGAGCGGAGCGGCTTCCTCCATGCGCTGCGCCACGGCGACCATCTCGCCGGAGATGTCGATGCCGAGGACGTCCGCGGCACCACGCCGCTTGAACTCCCGGCTGTAGAAGCCGGTCCCGGACGCGAGGTCCAGGACCGACTTTCCCCGCACGTCGCCGACCAGCGCCAGGACGCTGGGCACCTCTCCGTACTGCGCCAGCGGAAGCGCCTTGAAGCCCTCGAATGCCTCGCCGATCTCGTCGTACAGCTGCGTGCTCTGCGTCCCCATGGCGTCGTACCCCCGCACATCGTCGGTCGCGGCAAGTGCCGCTCGGTGTGAGGAGTACATCGCCCGCCGGGCTGCGGCAGCCAGGAGTCGAAGGCATGAAGAGGTTCCCGGACCGGGGTCCGGTCTTCGTAGGGATCTACAGGAGACAACGCCCCGGCGGACTGGCGGTACACACCGCCGTCCGCCCCCTCGTACACCTACGTGAGGTCGAACTCGCCGTCCCGCGCCCCCAATACGAACGCCCGCCACTCGGCGGGCGTGAAGATCAGGGACGGACCCTCGGGGCGGCCGCCGTTGCGCATCGCGATGAAGCCCTCGACGAAGGCGATCTGCACATCTCCCTGATTGCGGGTGCCCGACTGCCAGTCCGCCCGGCTCAGATCGAGGTCCGGCTTCTCCCAGCCCTCGAAGGGGTGCTGTCGGGTGGTGGTGGTGCTCTCGGCCACGTCCCTGCTCCTCCCGGTATGTCGTCCGCCCGCCAGACTAGCTTTCGGCGGAGGTGCCGGACAGGCCACGGAAGGAGTACGGCCTGTCCGGCATGGTTCACGTCAGCTCTGCGGCGGCTCGGATCCCACCAGCCACATCGCGAAGAACTGCGAGCCACCGCCGTACGCATGACCCATGGCCTTGCGCGCACCGTCGACCTGGTGCTCGCCGGCCTGACCGCGCACCTGCAGCGCGGCCTCGGCGAACCGGATCATTCCGGAGGCACCGATGGGGTTGGTGGAGAGCACCCCGCCCGACGGGTTGATCGGCAGATCGCCGTCGAGTTCGGTGACGCCGGCCTCGGTGAGCTTCCAGCCCTCGCCCTCTTCGGCGAAGCCGAGGTTCTCCAGCCACATGGGCTCGTACCAGGAGAACGGCACGTAGATCTCCGCGAGGTCGATCTCGCGACGCGGGTCCTTGATACCGGCCTGGCGGTAGACATCGGCCGCGCAGTCCTTGCCGGCCTGCGGCGAGACGAAGTCCTTGCCCGCGAACATCGTCGGCTCCGAACGCATCGCCCCGCCGTGCACCCAGGCCGGCGGCTGCGGTGAACGCGCCGCGCCCTCCCGGTCGGTGAGGATCATCGCGCAGGCGCCGTCGGAGGACGGGCAGGTCTCGGAGTAGCGCACCGGGTCCCAGAGCATCGGCGAGGACTGCACCTTCTCCAGGGTGATGTCCTTCTCGTGCAGATGCGCGTACGGGTTCTTGAGCGCGTTGCGCCGGTCCTTGTACGCCACGAGCGAGCCGATGTGGTCGGGCGCCCCGGTGCGCCGCATGTACGCGCGGACATGCGGCGCGAAGAAGCCGCCGGCGCCCGCGAGCAGGGGCTGTTGGAACGGGACCGGCAAGGACAGGCCCCACATGGCGTTGGACTCGGACTGCTTCTCGAAGGCCAGAGTGAGGACGGTCTTGTGGACGCGGGACGCCACGAGCTTCGAGGCGACGAGCGCGGTCGAGCCGCCGACCGAGCCCGCCGTGTGGACCCGGAGCATCGGCTTGCCCACCGCGCCCAGTGCGTCGGCCAGGTAGAGCTCCGGCATCATGACGCCCTCGAAGAAGTCGGGCGCCTTGCCGATCACCACCGCGTCGATGTCGGACCAGGTCAACTGGGCGTCCTGCAGGGCCCTTTGGGCCGCCTCACGGACGAGGCCGGCGATCGAGACGTCCTTGCGGGCGGCGACGTGCTTGGTCTGGCCGATTCCGACGACGGCCACGGGTTCTTTCGTGACGCTCACTGGGCGTCCCCTTCCAGTACGGCGACCAGGTTCTGCTGCAGACAGGGGCCGGACGTCGCATGGGCGAGCGCGCGGTCGGACTCGCCGCGGTGGATACGGGATGCCGCCTCGCCGATCCGCAGCAGGCCCGCGGCCATGACCGTGTTGGCGGCGAGCGCACCGCCCGACGGGTTGACGCTCACGTCGTCGCCGAGCTTGAGCGCCTTGCGCAGGACGACCTCCTGCGAGGTGAACGGCGCGTGCAACTCGGCGGTGTCCACTGGGCGTTCGAAGGCCCCGGCGCGTTCGGCGGCGAGCCGCGTCGACGGGGAGTCGGTCAGATCCCGTACGCCGAGGCTGTGCGCCTCGATGCGGTGGTCCATGCCGCGGATCCACGCGGGCCTCGCACACAGTTCGCGCGCCTTGTCCCCGGCGGCGAGGACCACGGCCACGGCGCCGTCGCTGACGGGCGGGCAGTCGCCCTTGCGCAGCGGCTGCACCACATACTCCCCCTGCGGCACCGCACCCTTCATCAGGGCATGCGCATTACTCGCGGCCGCATCCCGGCTGCGGGCGGCTATCCCGGCGAGCGCCGGCTCGTCGGTCTCGCCGGAATCGATGAGCGCCTGTGCCTGCAGCGCGGCGAGCGCGACCGCGTCGGGCCACAGCGGGGCCACGTAGTAAGGGTCGAGCTGCCGGGTGAGCACATCGCGGACGGAGCCGGGCGAGGTCTTTCCGTACGAGTAGACGAGCGCGGTGTCCGCCTCGCCGGTCAGGAGCTTCACCCAGGCCTCGTACATCGCCCAGGCGCCGTCCATCTCCACATGGGACTCGGAGATCGGCGGCCAGGCGCCGACGCCGTCGAGGGTCATGGTGAAGGAGAAGGCACGGCCGGCGAGATAGTCGGAGGAGCCGGAGCAGGTGAACCCGATGTCGCTGGCGTTCAGGCCGGTCTGTTCCTTGACCTGGTGCAGGACCGGCATCAGCATCTCGACCTCGGACTGCTCGTCCGAGTGGCGCACCTGGTCGCTCTGCGCGAAGGCGACGATCGCTACCTCTCGCATCTACACCAGCTCCTTGTACGTGTCGTAGTCCGCGTCCGGCTCGCCGGTGGGCCGGTAGTGGTCCGGATAGCGCCCGCCCTCGGTCCACACGGGTTCGACCCGCAGGCCCATGCGCACCTGGTCGTACGGGATCCCTGCGATGCGGCCGTGCAGGGCGAGGTCGGCGCCGTCGAGGGCGATGTGCGCGTAGACATAGGGCAGTTCGATGTCGAGGTTCTTGGCCTTGACATTGACGATGCAGAAGGTGGTGACGGTGCCGCGCGGCCCGACCTCGACCGCTTCCCGGGTGGCGACTCCACAGGTGGGGCAGGCGCCGCGGGGCGGGATGTACACCTTGGAACAGGACGGGCAGCGTTCACCGACCATCTTCCGCTCGGCGACCGCACCGATGTAGGCGGATGCCGCGCGGCCGGGCGAGTACATGTAGTCCAGGCGTGCGTGCGCGACGATGCCGCTCACCTTGTCCTCGAACTCCCCGTCGTGCGGGGCGGCTTCGGAGCTCTCGTCGCCCTCGTACGGTTCGAAGCAGGCGATGTCCGTGATGGCGCCGGTGCGCTCCTCGGCCCAGCGGATCCGCACCCGCATGCCGGTGCGCACGGCGTCCGGGCCTTCGACGTCCAGGGCGTGCAGGAGGGCCGTGTCGGCGCCGTCGAGCTTGACCAGGATCCAGGCGAAGGGCTTGCCGAGGGGCTGGCCCCGGCGGTGCTCGGGGTTCCAGGCCCAGGTGGTGACGGTGCCGGTGGCGCCGACCTCGACGAGGTCGCGCAGTTCGTCGGCGGTCACCGGGTCGTATTCGACGGGTGGCACGAGGATCTTGTCGTCGCTGGTCTTCACCCCGAGGACGGTGCGTTCGCGCAGTCCGGTGAGGAAGGCGCTCTGCACCGGGCCGAGGGAGCGGGTGAAGGGGAACTCGACGACCAGGGGGGCTTTGAGGAGTTCGGGCACGTGCGTGTCTCCTTGTTTCCGTGGGCGTTTGCGGGACCGCGGCTCAGGCTCGCTTGTAGACGGGCGGGCGCTTCTCGGCGAAGGCCTTCGGCCCTTCCTTGGCGTCCTCGGTGGCGAAGATCGGCCAGCCGCGCTCGAGTTCGGACTTGAGGCCCTCGGTCTCGGTCATCTCGGCCGTGTCGTACACGGAGGCCTTGACCGCCTCGACGGCGAGCGGGCCGCAGGCGTTGACCATGTCGGCGATCTCAAGGGCCTTGTCGAGGGCCTTGCCCTCCGGCACGACATTGCCGATCAGGCCGATGGACAGGGCTTCCCGCGCGCTGTAGTGGCGGCCGGTGAGCAGCATCTCCAAGGCGTGCGTGCGCGGAATCTGCCGCTGCAGCCGGACCGTCGACCCGCCGATCGGGAAGAGCGCCCGCTTGACCTCGCTGAGTCCGAACGTCGCGGTCTCGCCCGCCACACGGATGTCGGTGCCCTGCAGGATCTCCGTACCGCCGGCGACGCAGTAGCCCTCGACGGCGGCGATCACGGGTTTGCGGGGACGGTGATGACGCAGCATCGCCTTCCAGTGCAGATCCGGGTCCTCCTTCATCCGCTCCCGGTACTGCTGGCCGTCCATGCCTTTGCCCGCAAGGGCCTTGAGGTCCATGCCCGCGCAGAAGTCGCCGCCGGCCCCGGTCAGCACGATGGAGCGGATCGAGTCGTCCGCGTCGGCCTCGAGCCATCCGTCGTAGAGGCCGACGAGCAGCGGCAGCGACAGTGCGTTCTTGGCCTCGGGCCGGTTCAGTGTGAGTACCAGCGTCGCGCCTTTGCGCTCCACGGTGAGGTGTTCGGTCCCGCCCATTGGTGCCTCCCGTCTCAAGACTTCAGCCCTGCCTCGCCCTGGTGCAGGGCCCGTCCGGGGCCGGACTTGACGGTTCGGCCTCAAGACCTAGAACAGGTTGCAGTAGGTGGAGGTCCAGTTCAATAGTTTTCTGACAGCCAGTCAGATTTCTTCGGCGGCACCCCTTCCCAGTTGTCCGGCACGAGGGTCTAATGACCGCCGAATCGCTAATCGCCAGGGTGCTGTCCGGGGTCAGGAGGAACGGTGGAGTACAACCTTGCCGACCTGTTCGAGTCGATCGTCGACGTGGTCCCGGATCGCGAGGCGCTGGTCTACGTCGACCACCCGGGAACGGGGGCCGAACGCCGGCTCACGTACCGCGAACTGGACGACGCGGCCAACCGCATCGCCCACCACTTGATCGCCTCGGGCCTGAAGCCCGGCGAGCACTTGGGTCTGCACCTCTACAACGGCATCGAGTACGTGCAGACCATGCTCGCCGCCCTCAAGGCCCGTCTCGTACCGGTGAACGTGAACTACCGGTACGTGGAAGAGGAGTTGGTGTACCTCTACCGGGACGCCGACCTCGCCGCGCTGGTCTTCGACGCGGAGTTCACGGAGCGCGTCGCCTCCGCGCTGCCCAAGACGGAGAAGCTGCGTCACCTCATACGCGTGGGAGAGCCGCCCGCGGACGCGCCTTCGCTCGACCTGACGGAGTTCACGGCCGCGGAGGCCGCCGGTTCGGCCGAGCGGGGCTTCGGTGCGCGCTCGGCGGACGACCTGTTCATCATCTACACCGGCGGCACCACCGGTATGCCCAAGGGCGTGATGTGGCGCCAGGAGGACCTGTTCTTCGCGGGACTCTTCGGCGGGGCGCCGTCCGGCGAGCCGGTCAAGCGGCCCGAGGAGCTGGCCGAACGGGTGGCGGCCGGCAACGCGGGCCTGACCTTCTTCCCGACCCCGCCTTTGATGCACGGCACGTCCACGCTCACCACTTTCGTGGCCTTCGACTACGGCCAGAAGGTCGTCCTGCACCGCAAGTACGCCCCCGAGGAGGTGCTGCGCACCATCGAGAAGGAGAAGGTGTTCAGCGTCTCGCTCGTCGGTGACGCGATGCTGCGCCCGCTGGTGGACGCGCTGCGCGGGCCCTGCAAGGGCACCGACATGTCATCGCTGTTCAGCCTCTCCTCCTCCGGCGCGATCATGTCGGACACGGTCCGCGCGGAGTTCCAGGAGCTGGTCCCGAACGTCATGCTCCTCAACAACTTCGGCTCATCGGAGTCCGGCTCCAACGGCCGGGCGACCGCCGACTCGGGACCCGAGAAGGGCTTCCGCATCGAGGTCAACGAGCGGACGCAGGTGGTCGATCCGGCCACCTACGAGCCGGTGGCCGTGGGCGAGGTGGGCCGTCTCGCCCAGCGCGGCCACGTACCGCTCGGCTACTACAACGACCCGGCGAAGACCGCCGAGACCTTCTTCCAGAAGGACGACCAGCGCTGGGTGCTGCTCGGTGACATGGCCACGGTCGACGAGAGCGGCATCGTCACGGTCCTCGGCCGTGGTTCGCAGTGCATCAACACGGGCGGCGAGAAGGTCTATCCGGAAGAGGTCGAGCAGGCCCTCAAGTCCCACCCGGACGTCTACGACGCCCTGGTCGCGGGCGTCCCGGACCCCAAGTGGGGCAACCACGTGGCGGCCGTCGTCCAACTCCGCGACGGCGCCCCGGCGTTGACCCTGGACGCCGTCCAGTCCCACTGCCGTACGCACGTCGCCGGCTACAAGATCCCCCGCCAGCTGGTGGTCACGGACCACATCCAGCGCTCGCCGAGCGGCAAGGCGGACTATCGGTGGGCGAAGGCCTTGGCGGAGAAGGACGCCGGTCTGTAGCGCACTGACGCGTTCGTACGAGGAAGGGGTCCGCCGGGCGGGCCCCTTCCGCCGTGTGCGAGGGTCGTCCCCGGGATCCGTACGCGGGGAGGGCGCGGGGGTGGACTGGCGGGCGTTCGAAGGCGAACTCACAGCGGGTGTCGTCGAGAAGGTGACCGAAGCCGCGGGCGCCGGCGGGCGGCCGTACGCGGCCGTCCTCGGCGGGCTGTTCGCCGGGGCCCACGGGGGGGTCAGGCTGCCGCTGGTGGGCGCCAACTCTGAAAAGGGACTGGCGGGC